>JANNAJ010000109.1:0-7441 GCA_031384285.1 Verrucomicrobiota bacterium | reverse complement strand
CGTTCGCCGGAGATCTTGCTGAGGTCGATGGTAAGCGTGCGTCGGGTCGGCAGATAACTGAGGGCAAAGGAACCATCATCGGCGAGCGCGGTGACGGTGTGGTCATTCGTCGCGAACTCGCCGCGGCCTTCGACGGCGACGACGTTGTCCACGTCGGGGACCAGCTTCCACCACGGACGCGACTCCAACAAGGCGCGCAGGTGTCTCAGGCTGTTCGCACCCGGGAGTTCGAGCACCTCGCGCCAGTTGGCCGGCATGTTCCAGTCGGGCGAGCCATAGGCGTGGCCGTATCCACCGCCGAGCACGCACCAATAGGCCTGCTTGCGCGCCTGCAACGCGCTGCCCCAGTCGCCGTGCTCGCCCTCGTAGGTGGATTCCCCGAGGAAGAACGGGCGCACGGGGATCTTGGCGAACTCCGCGTGGCTGACCTCGTAGATGTCCGGTTGGTCCTTGTTCCACGCCTTGTTGAAGCCGCGGAAGTAGGAATAGACCATCGAGACATCGAGCCAGCGTTCGTCGGCGGGCCAGACGTCGGTGCTCGAATGCGTGGAAGCAGCGTGATAGGTGATGAGCTGATGCGGCGCGGTGTCCTTGATACCGAGGCCGAGGGCCTGGATCTCAGCGCGGGCGTTGCCCGGGTCGTTGTCGCCACCGAGGATCCACATCACGTTGTCGGACATGCCGTAGCGCCTGCCCAACCAACGACCGAATCCGCGGGATTTCTCCGCGCCGTTCGCGTTGAGCGGTTTGAGCGCGCCGTCCTTCTCCTTGCCCGCCCAGCCTTCGCCGCAGCAGCCCGACCACGCGGGCGCGATGGCGAGCAACATGCCCTGCCGCCGCGCCTCGGCGACGACGCGGTCCACATGGGCGAAGAATCTCTCGTCCAGCCGCGCGAAATCCTGCTCCGGCGGCGTGCCCGCGAAAGGCCGCTGACCCGCGAGATTCGTCATGCCAAGGAAGCCGGTGAGCATGACCTGGAGCGCGGTGAAGCCCTGTTCCTTGCGCCGCGCGATGTAGTCCTTCGCCTCCGCTTCCGTCAGCTTGGTGAAGAGCATCCACGGCGTGTCCGCTTGGTAGAGGAACGGCGTGCCCGCTTGGTCGACGAGATGACGCCGGTTCTCGCCGGTATTGAGCGGGAACTTCGGCTCGGCGGTCAGGTCACCCGACGGAACCGCCGCGCACAGGAGCAATGTGGCCAGGAACCGACGCATCGATCGTTCAGTTGATGTTGCGGCTACCGGGAGCGGGATACCTCTTCGCCGCGTCATCCAGCACCAAGATCCAGTCGGTCATCTCGCCCTTGCCCGGCGGGGTGAACTCGCGTTCGCCGGTGTTGGCGAACTCGCCGATCGCCTTGGCCGAGCCGTCGCGGGGATCGAACCACCAGGCCTTCACCTTCGCACCGGTGATGGCTCCCATCCGCACCTTGAAGCTCCGTCCGACCGGAACATAGACCATCGCGTAGGTGCCGGCGGTGTCGCGCGTGGCCGCGAAGTGGTAGCGTCCGGCACCCGGCACGCGGGTCGGCACGCGGTCGATGACGATGACCGAATCGTCGGGGATGCGCGTGAGGAAGGGGCGCGACTCCATGAGCGCGCGGCCATGCTTCATCTGCCCGGCACCAGGTTGATCCATCGCCTCGGTCCACGGCATGAGCGGGTTGTTGATCGGGTTCTTGCCGGGCGACCACATCTGCCAGACGGAGTGATGGCCGTAGGTGTGGCCGAACGCGCCGGAGAACAGGTTCCAGTAGAGCGGACGCCGGACATCGGAGGCGATGGAGTGGCCCAGCTTCTTGGCATCGAAGGACACCGGGTGGTCCTCGTAGATCGGCTCGCCATCGAGCACAGGCTTGGTCGGGGTGCGGTCGTGGTCGACGCGGGTCTGGGCATAGCGCTCGGTGAACTCGGCGACGTGGCCGTTCTGCCGCATGTTGAAGTCGAGCCACGCATCGTCGTGGAACCACTTGGCCGATCCGCCGCCACCGGGCGGATGGAAAGTCATCAAGTGCGCACCGCCGTCACCTTTGCGGAGTCCCTTGGCCATGGCCCGGATGATCTCCTTCTGCTCGTCGGTGTCCACGCCGCGGTCGCCGCCGAGGATCCAGATCAGACCCGCGTCCTTGTAGCGTCTGCCCAGCCATTCCCCGTAGACTTCCGCGTTGGACGTGTTGAAGAGAGGCTTTCGGTCGTTGTTTGTGTCATGCCAGAAGCGGCCCCAAGTCGGCAGGAACCCGATATAGATCCCGCGCTTGTTCGCTTCGGCCACGATGAAGTCCACGTGGTCCCAGTAGTCGTTCTGCGGGCCATCCTTCAAGGCGGGCTTGGTCACATCGAGATCCACGAACGGCAGATGCCCGTAGGGATTCGGATCGGTGTGGCCTTCGAGCTCGGCGATGGCGACGGATTGGAGCACGTTGAACTTCTTCGCGGCGCGGTCATCGAGGAACTTGACGGCATCCTCGCGGTCCAACCGGTGGAACAGTTCCCACGTCGTGTCGCCAAGATAGAAGAACGGCTTGCCATCGGCGGTGACGAGGAAGCGTTTGTTGTCGGCAACCTTGAGGCCCTTCAGGGGGCTTGCCAACGCGGTTGCCACGGCGGCGAAAGCCAGGGTGGTTGCCAAGAAGCGGAGTTTCATTTCAGTGGTGGCTCGAGTTGCGATGATGCCGGTTCGCGCGGCCTACTTCGCGTAGGGCGCGATGTGATTGGTGAACCAAGTGTGGTCGGCGCGGCCGGCTTTCGGCAGCCACGATATATTATTGGGAACGACCTCGCCGCCGGAGCGTTTGAAGCCGGAGACGTTGCCCTGCCACTTGTGGATCTCGCCGTGGCCGTCGGCGAAATTGAACCCGGCCGCGTTGCCATGGCGACCGGACGGCGCATCGAGCCACGGGTTGTTGTTGAAGGAGCGGAGGTTGTCGAAAGGAAAGAAGTGAGAGTCGTTGATGCTGTTCTCGTGCTCATCAATCAGCACGAACACGTCCGATGGGCCGGGCGTGGTGATGTCGCTCAGCTTGGTCACGACCTGGAAGACGCTCCTGTGGTTGACCACCCACGACGTGTCCGTCCTGCCCATGAAGGCGTTCATCGCGTAGCTGCGATTCCGCGGCCGGATTTGGCCGCCGCTCTTGAGGCCGGCCTTGTCGGCGGGACAGTGGAACACTTCCCGGCTCGAAAGATATTTGTAGGTCGGGCTGTTGGTGATGAAACGGTCGTCAACCGCCTCGGGCACGGAATAGACGTTGCCCTCGGCCCAGGCCGGCGCGATCGACGTCGACGTCGGGCCCAGCGCCGCGTCGCGGTTGTCCAACGCGTATTGCTGATACGCGAGGCCGAGTTGGCGGACGTTGCTCATGCAGGCGATGCCCCCGGCCTTCGCCTTGGCCTTGCTGAGCGCGGGCAGAAGCATCCCGGCCAGGATCGCGATGATCGCGATGACGACGAGTAGCTCGATCAGCGTAAAGCCGGCACGGAATGACCCGGAACGGGGAAACAGCGGCTGCATCCCTGCAAGCTGCCCGCCTTCACCCGTCGTCGCTAGGACGCGGGCCGCGATCTTTTGAACATTCTGCTCAGTGCCCGACCCGGTCCTGCTTCTGGAACTGGCTCGGCGTCACCCCGAAGGCTCTCTTGAAGCGGCGGTCGAAATGGCTCTGGTCGGAGAAGCCCAGGAGGTCCGCGACCTCCGCGATGGTGCGGTCGCCGATCCGGAGCAGCCGGGCGGCCTCGGCCAGGCGCAGATGGGTCAGGAAGGCGAGATAGGGCATGCCCGCGACCTGTTTGAAGCTGCGGGTGAACTTCGATGTGCTCATGCCGCACATCCGGGCCGCGGCGGCCAGCGGAAGCTTGGTCGCCGAAGGGTCCCGCATGTGCGCGAGGAGCTTGCTGAACCGGTGCGCCATCTGGCGCCGCCGCTCGAACTGCCACCGCATCACGTCGGCGTCCTGGAACC
This sequence comes from Verrucomicrobiota bacterium, assembly GCA_031384285.1. Lineage (GTDB taxonomy): Bacteria > Verrucomicrobiota > Verrucomicrobiia > Limisphaerales > UBA9464 > CAIVQB01. Next base: position 3,487 of record JANNAJ010000109.1, on the reverse strand, counting down.
GCCGGAGCAGCACCGACAGCAGCAGGAGCAGGCGCGCCTTGCACGCCGCCTCGCGGTACGGCGCCGCCGGACCCCGGAAGAACTCCTCGGCCAGCTGCCGTAGCGCGGCGGCCGCCTCCGGACCGGCGACCTCGGTGCCGCGCAGCACATGCGGGCGGTCCTCCAGCTGCGCGTAGAACGGCAGCAGGAACGCGAAGTCATGCGACAGCGACCCGAGGCTGTAGACCAGCTCCGGCAGGAAGCTCACCACCACCACCTGCGCATCGAGCCCGGGCTCGTCGATCACGTTGTGGAGCTTCTGGTTGTCCACCACCAAGAGATCGCCCGGCCCCAGCCGCACCATCTGGTCGCCCATCCTCACGCCCACCGAGCCCGAGATCGGGCAGAACAGCTCCAGCTGCTCGTGCCACGTGGCCCCTTGGGTGAACCGACCGGACCGGTAATGGAACGCCCGGACGGAGAGCGGGAACTCCCGCTGGAACGGCAACTGGTACAACCCCGAGGCGTCCAACTGCGCCGAGATGTCGTGCGGCTCGAAGGTCAATCCTCGGAACGCATGGGCAGAACCGGGCGACGGACTGGAGCGGGATGTCTTCAACGGGCGGATGCCACGACGCTATGGGCCCCGTTGCTCCTCGCGGTCAAGCCAAAGACGGAGCCGGGCGCGATGGGAAGTAGCGGACGCCTGTGGCGCAGGTCCTCAACCGGCGGTCTCGCCATGCCGGACTCCGCAGGGCATGGGGTCCGATTCTCGCGCTTGGACACGGCGGACATTGGGCGAACTGGAAAGGCCCCCTCCCAGCAGTGCTCGACTCGACGCCACGTCCGGATGCCCGTCCGTCGCTTCGGGTCTCACGCCGGAACGAGAGCGAGATCCGGCGCCATCGGAGGCCGGTCTCTCACGGTCACAGCTGAGGCTCATCCGTCGGCTCCGCGGCCGGAGCTTCGGCCACCGCCTCGGAAAGCGCCTCGGTCGGCTCGACCACCGCCGCATCCGCCGGCGGGGTCGCCTCGCCGAGCGCCAGCTCCTGGGGCGGAACGGTCGCGAGGCCGGGATCCACGGTGAGCAACGACTCCGGTCGGATGACCGGGATGCGCCGCAGTTCGTCCGCCGCGGGCATCCCGTCGAGACCCGCGAGCCCGAAGTACTCAAGGAACGCCGCCGTCGTCGCGTACTGCATCGGCCGGCCGATGACCTCCGCGCGCCCGGCTTCCTCGATCAGGCCGCGCTCCTTCAGCGTGGCGATCACGCCGTCCACGGCGACACCGCGGATCTGCTCGCACTCGGCACGCGTCACCGGCTGCCGATAGGCGATCACCGCGAGGGTCTCGAGCGCGGGCTGGGACAGCTTGGTCGGACGGTTCTTCACCCCGACGAACGCGCGCAGCCACGGCGCGGAATCCGGCAGCGTCACGAACTGCCAAGCGCCCGCGACGCACACGAGCCGATAGCTCCGCGCGGCCGTCTCGTGGTCCTGGGCCAACTGGGCCAGCGCCTCGCCGATCTTCTCCAGCGGAAGCTTCCGGCAGGCGCGGACGTGCTCCGCAGCGCCCTCCTCGTCGGCCGCTTTGGTCAGGACGTCGCGCAGCTCCGCCGGCGAAAGCGGCTTCGGCGCCGCGATCAGCAGCGATTCGAGGACGAACTTCAGTTCCATGAAGAAGAGCTGTTGGACCATTTGAAAGGTGCGGCCTAGGCGGCCTGAGGTTCGTCGGACGCAGCGGCGACGGGCACGGATTCGGGCAGCGAATCCGGAGAAGCCGCCTCGGACGGCACCGCGGCCGCCAGCTCCATCTGGACCGGTCCGGTCTCGGTTTCGACGTCCGCCATCGCCACGGCCGCCGGAGGCGTCGAAGAGACCTCGATCTCGCCGAACTCGGCGTCCTGCGACAAGGACAGCTGCTTGAGCCGCGTGAGCTCGAGCATGGCCAGGAACGTGACGACCACCTCGGCACGGCTGCGGGCGGACGCGAACAGCTCGCTGAAGCGCAAGGTGCCCCGCTCCGCCAGCAGCGCCCGCAGGGATTCGATCTTCTCGCTGACGGTGTATGGATCCGCGTCGATCTCGCGGATGTCGTCGCGGGCGTGGAACCGTTTGAGGATGAGGCTGACCGCCCCGATCAGGTCGAAGACCGACACCGGGGCCTGGGCCGGGGCGTCCACCGGCTCGAACTCGGGCTTAGCCGGCCGGCGCTCGTAGGTGTTCTCTTGTTCGCCTTCGCGGACCTGGAGCTGGGCCGCGGCGTCCTTGAATTTCTTGTACTCCACCAGCCTGCGGATCAGCTCGAAGCGCGGATCGTCGCCGTCGTCGTCCTCGGCCTCGACCAAGGCCTGCTGCTCGACCGGGAGCAGTTCGCGGCTCTTGATGTAGATGAGCGTGGCCGCCATCACCAAGAACTCGCCCGCCACCTCGAGGTCGAGCGAGCGCATCTGCTCCAGATAGGCGACGAACTCCGTGGCGATCTTGGTGAGGTTGACCTGATAGATGTCCACCTCCTCCTTCTTCACGAGGTGAAGCAGGAGGTCGAGCGGGCCTTCGAAGACCTCGAACTGGACGCGATATTCGCTCATCGGACGGCGCGGACGGGGTCCGGCCAAGTCGGCGCAGCCTACGGGCGGGCCCGGAGCCTTGGCAACGGTGGCTTATCCACCGCCCGCGGATCCGGAGTCGCCGACAGGAAAACCCTCGGTCAAAGGGCGTGCCGAAGGTCTGGAAACGGAGAGAACGAAGTCGCAGTGAGCAACCGCTAGGCTCCTGCTGGGGCGTTCGGAAAAAAGGTGGCCCGCCGCTTGCCGCGGAGAGGCGATCGCGCTGCTGCGGAACCGGGAGAGGAACCGAAACAGAACGCAGAGGGGCGACAGTTGCCGGCGGATCCGGCGGCCGGACGGTCCGCTCGCGCATCCCTCAGCCGGGAGGCCAAGCGAGCGGCCGACCGCCGAGCACGTGGCAGTGCAGGTGCGGAACGGTCTCACCGCCGTCCCGACCGTTGTTGATCACCAGACGGAACCCCGTCTCGCCCAGACCGGCAGCCTTCGCGACGGCCGCCGCGGCCAGCATCAGATGACCGAGCACCGCCGCATCGTCCGGCCGCGCCTCGCCGATGCGGGGAATGGGCCTCTTGGGGATGACGACGATGTGGACCGGCGCCTGCGGACGGATGTCGCGGAAGGCGATCACCTGGTCGTCCTCGTGCACGATGTCGGCCGGGATCTGGCGGGCGATGATCTTCTCGAAGAGCGTCATGGGATGGGTGGTCCGGAGGGCGTTTTAGCGTCCTGCGAGCTCAACGGACGACCAGCGCCGTCTTCTCCGCGCCGGGTTCCTGCCCGAACCATCCACGGAGCGACTCGACGATCCAGGCCTCCATCTTGTCACAGGCCGGACACCAGTGCTTGCGGCCGACGAGCTGTTTCACGCAGCCGCGCAGCCCGCGGAACTCGACGGCGCGGGGCGCGGTCGCCAGCTCCTTGCGGAGCACTTCGCGGAGC
>JANNAJ010000009.1:0-9340 GCA_031384285.1 Verrucomicrobiota bacterium | reverse complement strand
GGACTGGTAACCATGGGCATCCAACCCGGCGGGAGCGTCGCGGTTGCAGTCGTTGCTTCCCGCGGGCCGGGTCGCTGAGCCTGAGTTGTTGGACCGCCAAATGCGCATCGCCTATTTAGTATTGGTCAGCGCAGGGATAATAGCTGGCTGCATGCGCACCCCCGACGACACGCTGAGAGCATTTGAGGCCGCGGCGCGGGCGGCGGCATCCGCAGGGGTGTACACTCAGTGGGGTGATACGGTGCGCACCAACGCGCCCGGCACCGTTATCCGGCTCAGCGATCTCCCTTCATGGGGGCGGCAACTTCCAGGTCTCAACTCCGTCGGTGTTGGAGTCGACGTTCAAATGGATGACCGCATCGTGACGCTTACCGCAGGAGGCGGCTTCGGTGTTTGGGGCATGGCCATTGGCCCGCGCGCCTACCGATGCAACTTGGGGCGTGTACGACATGACTGGACGAATGGGATATGGTTCTTCAGATAGTTATCCAGCCCAGCAATCGGCTCCAGCCAACCGCGGTTGAGCCCAGATTCCAAGCTGAGCGCCTTGAGGTTGCTTCGAATTCTCGGACGGTGAGAAATGGGCCCGAGAAGCGTAGAGATCGGTCTGTCAAGACCGTCTCAGTATCCTTCTGTCAGCATCCGGTCAACTAAGTGCTAGCAATCTGTTATGCGGGTCCGAACCTCCACGATAATCGATAAGTCACCGGCAGTGGTCTGGCCGCTGCTTTGTTCGTCCCGCATGGATACGCGTGTTCCGTGCGTTTTTGGGCTGGGGATTCCAAAGCCCGTCGAATGTCGGTTGCCGGATGGAGTAGGAGGTGTCGGAGCGCGGCGCCAGTGCGTTTCGGATCGCGGCGTCGTTCACCAGCGTATCACTCATTGGGAGGAGCAGAAGATTCTGCGTTTCCGGATGGAGGACACGACACTCTATTTCCGTCCGTGCGTCACAGCGATTGTCGAGGAGTTCACGCTTGAACTGGTTGATTGCGATCAGACTCGACTGACCCGAACCACGGATATCACCGTCACGGGCGTGGCTAGCTTCGCCAAGGCGTTGGTCATGTGTGCTGGCATGAGATGTGTGCACCGATATGTGTTCAAGAACTGGTCGCGGGAAGCGTAGCAGGCTGCCGTGTCCGCGACTTCCGGTTGCACCCGGCTTTACCTTGGACGTTGAGCTCGCAGGGGCGGAAGCGTAGCGTTCTGCCTTCGTTTCCAAGAGCCCCGTGCCATCACCGCACCGACACGAAATGAGCAGTCCATCCAGTCCTTCCGCCTGCGTCGTCCCGCCCTCGGGCGGCAAGGTCATCCGGGCCTTCGGAGACGAGATCATCGTCCATCTGGGTGGCGAGGACACCGGCGGGAAGTACACGATGTTCACCGATGTCACCCCGCCGGGCGGGGGACCGCCGCCGCATCATCAACTGAACGAGGACGAATGGTTCTTCGTGCTCGAGGGCCGCGCGGAGTTCTTCAAGGACGGCGCCTGGACGGAAGCGCCGGTCGGTTCTGCCGCGTTCATGCCGAGGGGCGTGGTGCACTCGTTCAGAAATCCGGGCGACAAGCCGCTGCGGATGCTGGTGCAGACGGCGCCCTCCGGGTTCGAGGTCTTCTTCGCCCGCTGCGCGGAGGAGTTCGCCAAGCCCGGTCCGCCGGACATGAAGCGCATCGTCGAGATCAGCGCCGAGCACGGGATCCACTACTCCCAGCTCGGATGAAACCAGAACTGCCTGAACAAGCGTTGCTGTGGAGGGCGGCGGAGCGCCACGGTCGGGATCACGCCGTCCAGCGGCCGTCTGCATTGAAACCACGGCGTGAGGCCACCGATGCGCGGACCCCGCCATCCCTATGAACATCCAGAACATCGGGGTCATCGGCGTCGGGGGCGTCGGGGGTTATTTCGGAGGGAAGCTGTGCCGTCTGCTCCGGGATGGAAGCGGTGTCACCGTCTCGTTTGTCGCTCGCGGTGAGCATCTGCGCGCGATCCAAGAGTCCGGGTTGCGGTTGAGTTCGGAGGAGGATGGCGATCAGGTCTGCAAGCCGTCGCTCGCGACCGACGATATCCGGGACCTGCCGCCGTTGGACCTTTGCTTGGTCTGCGTCAAAGAGTTCGATCTGACCGCAGTGTTGTCCCGATTGGAGCCGCTGCTGGGCGACAAATCGATCGTGCTGCCTCTGCTGAACGGAGTGGATGTCCACTCCAGGGTCAGGGCGGTCATCCAGAAGGGCATCGTCCTGCCGGCCTGCGTGTATGTCGGGACCCATATCGGGCGTCCGGGTGAAGTGATCCAGAAAGGCGGGGCGTGCCGGATCCTGTTCGGTCCTGATCCCCAGCGACCGGACTTCTCGCTCGACGCGATCGTCGGACTGTTCGACCGGGCTGGGATCCGGTCGACGTGGACACCGGAGATCCAGACCGAGATCTGGAAGAAGTTCATCTTCATCAGCGCCTTCGGGTTGGTGTCGGCCGCCAGCGGCAAGACGTTGGGGGAGATCCTGGAGGACGACCAGCTGCGGAGCGACGTCCAGCGGGTCGTGATGGAGGCCATCTCGCTCGCGAGGGGCTCGGGGGTCGCGCTGCCGGAAGACATCGCAGAGTCGTCCTTGTCGAAGGCGCGAAGCTTCCCCTTCGAGACCAAGACATCGTTCCAGAGAGATCTCGAGCGCATCGACCGGAAGGACGAACGCGACCTCTTCGCCGGCTCGATGATCCGGATCGCGGACCGTTTGGGCATCGCGGTGCCGAGGACCCGGGAACTGTCGACGGTGCTGGCGAAACGAAAACCGGTCCGGGCCGGTCCGACGTCATGAGCGGCCGGAGCGGAGCCGCTGCGGGATCGAGGGATGGTCGGCATGGACAACCCGTGCTCGTCTGAAGTCACGCCGTGGCGAACGGCGGTTCGGTGATCGCCGGCTATGGCATCTGGGGCGGGTCCGGCTGTGAGCCTGCCTCGGCGGCCTCGGTGACCTTGCCTGCGCCGTGGTCGATCAGGTCTGCCCCCAGCGCCCGCCCGGTGAGGCCGTCGACCGCGGGACCGGCATCGAGCGGATCCACATGGAAACGCCGCCGCACCCGAAAGGATGCGACGGCGTCGTCGAGGGCGTCCGACGGACCTCGTGGAGGCCGGCCGGCGCGGGGAATTTACCGGGGCTCAGTTCAGCGAAGCCGCCGTGGACGGGATCTCATGCACGGTGTGCTGGATCTCCTGCGCGATGGGGGTGCCGTCCTTGGCCTTGAGGTCCCACTTGAGGGATTGCTGCATGACCGGCTTGAAGTCGGCGATTCCGAGGGTGACCGAGAGGCCGTCCGCGGAGAGCTTGGCCCCGGTGATGTCGAGCGACTCGCGTCCCTTGGCCTTGGGGTCCTTCACCTGCATCTCGGGGGAACCGTAGTTCTCGCTGCGGTTGTAGTTCCAGCGCTTGCCGCTCCAGTTCTGGAGATCGGCGACGGAGGCGGGGTCGAGCGGTTGGCTGAAGGCGAGCTGGACGCCGCCGGGCACGGCCTTCACGCCGCGGACGGAAAGGACCGTCTTGCCGGTGTAGCGCACCCGGTCGAAGCCGGTGATGCGGGCGGCGTTGGACTGCCATTCGCTGAGGCCGGCGACGTAGAGCTGGCCGTCCTGCGGGTGGAACTTGGCGCGCATGACCGAGCTGGTGAACTTGAGCGGGAAGCGCACGACGCCGCCCTGCATGCGGCCGCCGGAGATCGTCTCCTTCATGACGAGGAAGAGGCTGGATTTGCCGTAGGACTCGTGGAGCAGCTCGCCCTTGTACGGTCCCCACTTGTCGCTGGTGACCCAGATCTGGCCGCCGCCGGAATTGTCGAAATCGGTGTGCGAGAGCCAGGCGAGGGGCGGGGTCCAGGAATCGGCGAGCGCCTGCGGGGTGAGCTTGTTCACGACGCCGAGGAATCCGCCGGGCTTGACCCAGTTGATGGGCGTGGAGGGGACCCAGGTGCCCTCGTTGTCGGAGGTGGTGACCTGGCCGTCGCCGCGGACGCCGATGCCGTTCGGGGCGCGGACGCCGCGGGCGATGATCTCGAGCTTCTTGCCGTCGGGGCTGAGCTTGAACACGCAACCGGCGTGCGAGCAGACGGAGCCGTTGCCCTGCGAGGCCTTCTGGTCGCCGAAGCCGCGGCCGCCGCCGTTCACCGGGTTGGCCTTGGCGAAGTAGAAGTTGCCGGCGTCGTCGCGCTGGAGGTCGAACAAGAACTCGTGGAAGCCCTCGGTCGACATGTAGTCGTTGTTGAAGTTCTCGTAGAGGTCGGCCTCGCCGTCGCCGTTGAGGTCGCGGTAGCGGGTGATCTGGTCGCGGCCGCTGGTGTAGATGACGTCGTCGACGATCACGAGGCCGAGGGTCTCGTACTGGCCTGAGGCGAAGCGCGTCCAGACGAGGTTCTCGAGCTTGTCGTCGATGCCGGAGACGATCCAGACGTCGCCGTCATGCGTGCAGAACGCGGCGCGCTTTCCGTCGCGGAAGAAGTCGAAGCCGGCGAAGCGCACGCGGCGCTTCCACGGGTTGCTCTCCGGCGTGCCGATGGTGTCGGTCACATACGCGCCGTCGGGCGTGGCGCTGGTCGCGAGCATCCCGGTGCGCTTGACGGATCCGGTCCAGCGGCGAGGGCCGCCTTTGCTGAAGTCCTTGAGCGCCGGGGCGCCGGCGGCGAGCTTATCGAACTTGCCCTTCGCCGATTCCGGCCCGTTCCAGACCACGACCTTGAAGGTCGACGCCTTCGTGCCCTTGGGGACGACGAGGCTCACACGGCCGTCCGCGGCCTTGAGCTTGACGCCTTCGGGCAGGCCGATGCCGGCGATCTTGGTGACGCCGCCGTTGCTGGCGAAGGTGAGCGCGCCGTCCTCGGCAGCGGGCGCGGAGCCCTCGATGTCGGCGACGAGCACGGAGAACGTCTGCGGGACCTTGCGGGACTTGAAGAAGAGGAAGCCCTTCTCCGGCGCATCGATCCGGAACGTGCGGGTGAAGGCGACCTGGCCTTCGGCCGCGGTGCTGCCCGGTTGCTCGCTGACCTTGGTGCCGCCGGCGACGGTGTAGGTGAGCAGCACGTCCATGCCGTCCACGCGCAGGCCGTCCCAGTGGGCGACGCCTTTGTCCATCGGACCGAACGGCTCGGTGCGGGTGTCCACGAACTTGCCGGCGGAATCGGCCACGCCGGGGACCTTCGCGGTGCCGAACTTCTGCTCGCCGATGATGCCGGGATGGTGACCGTGCGAGCCGTCGAACGCGACGCCCTTGGTGGTGATGAAACCGCCGGTCCAGCCCGCCGCCATGCGGCAGAGGTCGGTGTCGAAGAGCATCGCCGAGTCGTTGCCGACGCGGATGGCGAGGCCCTTCATGGCGGTGTTGCCGGCCGGGGCCTTGGCGGAGATGCAGGCGCCTTGGAACGGGAAATCGTCCGGCAGCATCTGGAATTTGGCGTCCTTGCCGTCTTGGGCGAGGGCGGTGTTCGTCGCCAAGGCGAGCGCGGCCGCACCGGCGGTCGCCCAGGCCCGGGCGGGGGAGTGTTTCGTTGCTTGCATGATCAGAGTCGAAATTGTGTGCCGGCGTCACGCCGCCGCGTCCAGAGTCAAAACCGGTTCCACCCGGTTTTCTGGCCCTGCGGGGCACGGACCGGAACGCGCAGACGCCCGGCCCGCGGGCCGCATTCGATCCTCCGGCCCGCCGCCGGCGGCACGGTGCCGCGATCGCTGTCGTCCGCCAAAACCGTTGCCGCCTTCCGAGCCGGTCACGTAGCTTCCCGCGACTTCGACCATGAAGATCTACATCGACGGGCAATTCTACAGCGAGGCGGACGCCAAGATCTCCGTTTTCGACCACGGTCTCCTCTACGGCGACGGTGTCTTCGAGGGCATCCGGATGTACCACAACCGCGTCTTCAAGCTCCGCGAGCACATCGAGCGGCTTTACTGGTCGGCCAAGGCGCTCCTGCTCGAGGTCCCGATGACGCCGCAGGAGTTGATCGATGCCACCGTCGAGACCTGCCGGCAGAACGGCCTTCGCGACGGCTACATCCGCCTGCTCGTCACCCGCGGCAAAGGCACGCTCGGCCTCGACCCGCGCCGTTGTCCGAAGGCGTCGGTCATCATCATCGCCAGCACGATCCAGCTCTATCCCGAGAAGTACTACCAGGAAGGCCTGACCATCGTGACCGTGCCGACCACGCGGAACCTGGTGAACTCGGTGAACCCGGCGATCAAGTCGCTGAACTATCTCAACAACATCCTCGCGCGCATCGAGGCGAACAACGCCGGCGTCGAGGAAGCGATCATGCTGAACAGCGACGGCTTCGTGGCCGAGTGCACGGGCGACAACGTGTTCATCGTGCAGAAGGGCAAGCTCTTCACCCCGCCGCTCAGCGCCGGCGCGCTCTACGGCATCACGCGCAACACGGTGCTCGACGCCGCGCGCGAACTGGGCATCCCGGCCGCCGAGCCGCAGCTCACCCGCTACGACGTCTACATCGCCGACGAGATGTTCCTCACCGGCACCGCCGCGGAGATGGTGCCCGTGGTGAAGGTCGATGGACGCGTCATCGGCGACGGCAAGCCCGGCCCGGTGACCGCGAAGCTGCTCGCCGCCTTCCGCGAGAAGACGAAGACGGATGGCGAAGTGATCTTCCCCTGATCCGCGCGCCTCGTTCGCGAAGGGCAGGCGCGCTTTCGCGGGCCCGTCGCGTCGGGGCCGTTCACGCAGATCGTCGGCGCGGCATCGCGGCGCAGAGCGCGGTGCCGCCGATGCCGGCGATCATCGCGAGAAGCCCGAAGGTCAGGTAGGTAGGTCGGTACCGGAACTCGATGAGGCGGCTGCCCGGAGGGACCGCGATGGTGGCGAAGCACGGCGGTGCCGTCCGGAGCGCGACCTCCTTGCCGTCGACCTGCACCTGCCATCCGGGATACTGCGTGTCGGTCCAGACCAGGGTGCCCGCTTGGGGCGTGGGGAACGCCAAGCGGAACGCGCCGAGTCCGAGTTGGGTGAAATCCGGTCGCGCCGGCCGGCCGTCTTCCCAAAGGAAACGCCCGCCGCCGGTGGCCGCGGTGAATCGCCCGTCGGCATAGACCGCGTCGCCGCACCGGGCGAGCAACGGATCGCGGATCGCATCGGGCAGTTCCGCCAATGCGTTCGGATGGAGCGCGGAATATCCACGGAGCGTCCGGACGCCGAGCAGATGACCGAGCGCGCCGGGGAACAAGGTCTGCGTCATCCGCGGTTCCGGCTCCCACAAGCGTCCGCCGCTCGCCGCGAGGGCCGAGGCGACCTCTCGTTGCGCCGGTGTCCCGGCCTGGATCTTTTGCCAGAGCGCCATCTCGTGCCGCGGGATGTACCGGGCGGCGAAGAGCAGCAGCGGCACGAGGTTCAAGGCGAGCGTCGCGTGCCAGAGGAGCGGTTTCGTCCGCCACGCCGGACGAAGCAGCAGCGCGGCCAGCATCACCCAACCGGCCGCCGCGAGGAGCGCTTCCGGATCGGCGAACGAGATCTCGCCAGGGAACCGCCCCAGTTGCGACGCGCGCAGGGCAGGGGCCTCTCCGAGCGCGGAATCGGCGGACCGTTTCGCGAGCATCGCGGCGACGCGTTCCTGGGCCTTCGGCCAGACCACGTAGGCGAGCGCGTGCGTGGCCAGGGTGATCCCCAGCAACCACGCCACGACGAGCCGGCCCGCCCGGGGCCAGGCGCGCGGATCGTTCCGCAGGCGGTCGAGTCCGTGCGCGCCCATGACCAACAGGCCGATTACGGCGAGGCCCGCGGAGCGCGGATAGAGCAGGTTCACCAATGGCGTGGCGAGGACCGCGAAGTAGGCGGCGGACATCAGCAACCCGGCGCGGACCGGCGCGGACAGGCCAAGCTTCCGGTCGCGTCCAAGCGTGGCGAGCAATGCGCCGCCGAGCACCGCCGTGCCGGCGAACAACCGGAAGCCGAGGGTGAACTGGCCGGCCAGCTTGCTCGCGTCGAGTGTCCGGAACGTGCCGAGCGCCCAAGGATGGCCCATCCCGCCCAGCGACAGCGCCGCGGCGAGCCACGGTTTCGTCGGCACACCGACATCCGTGTGGCGGACGTTCTGGCGGAAGAACTCGAGCTCAGCGGACAACACCGGTGCCGCCAGGCAGGCGCCGAGCACGATGCCCGGTGCAAGCGACCGGAGAGCCTTGGCCCATCCCGCCAGTCGAGCGCCGCCATATCCGGCGACCAGCGCGCCGAGGAAGAGCGGGAGGTAGGTGTGCGATTGCAGGTTGCCGGCGTGGAGCACGGCGGCGGCGGCGAGGGCGATCCCGGCGATCCCACGCCGCGAGCCGGTCTCCCACGCGTGATGGAACGCGAGCCAGAGCCACGGATACCAAGCGAACGAGGCGGGCACCCATGGGTGGCCGAACTTCACGATCTGGCAGCCGGCGAACTCCCACGCCAACGCCAGCCAGAACGGCATCGGCGACCCGATGCCGAGCCGCCGGAGGAGCAGGAACATGCCGGTGCCGGCGACGACGAAGTGCAGGATGCGCGTCCAGTTGTAGGCCGGCTCGAACGGCAGGACCGCGTAGCACAACCACCGGACCGGATCGGTCCCGTTGACGTGCGCATCGGCCAAGAGCGGGCGTCCGCCGAAGGTGTACGGATCCCACCACGGCACCTCGCCGCGCCGGACCGCCGCGTGGAGGGTGCGCTGCAGCGGCAGGTCGTAGACGAGTTGGTCGAGGATGTAGTGGTTGTCCGGGACCGCGCGTTCCGGGTCGAGCGTTTTGAACTCCGACAGCAGGGCGGGAGCGATATCCAGCGGCGCCAAAAGCGAGCCTCCCCAGAGAGCGTCCCGGAAGAGCAGCAGCGCCAGCAGCAACTGCACCGCCAAGAACCCGGCGAGCGCGCGGCCGGTCGGATAACGGCGGGCGGACGCGTGCGGGTTCATCGGCATCCTATCCGGCGCGACCGACCGCGAGCAGGCTCTGTCCGAACGGCGGCCGGCAGAGGCGCGACTCGAGCCCGTGGACGACGGGGAAGATGGCGCGGTCGAAGAAGCGGACCTCCTGCGTCTCGAAGGTGCGCTTGCGGCGGACGCAGAAGTTCAACCACCAGGCGAAGTAGCCGACGCAGTTGAAGTAGCTGAGACGTTCCACGGTGAACCCCGCGGCGGTGAGCTTGCGTCGCAGTTCCGGCTTCGTGTAGCGGCGGAAGTGGCCGAAATCTTTGTCGATCGGCGCGTAGATCTCCGGCCGGGCCGGGATGAAGAGGCAGACCCGGCCGCGCCGGTCGGCGAGCAGGCCGTGCCAAGCCTTGAGTTCCGCTTCGTCGTGCTCGATGTGCTCGAGCACGTTGATGGCGACGATGGCGTCCCATC
>JANNAJ010000763.1:0-11272 GCA_031384285.1 Verrucomicrobiota bacterium | reverse complement strand
CAGCGGATCGAAGGTGCGCCCGTCGTCGTGCTCCATCGCCAGCACGACACCTCGCGGATCGACCAGCCTCAGAACGGCGTCGAGCGGCGACATCAACGTGTAGGCCTCGACCGATGCGACCAAGGTCTGTCCGGCCGCGAGTTCCACGGCGAACGAATCGACGTCGCCACTCTTCTCCAGCCGGCCGTTGACGGACGACGGGAGCGTCGCGATCGGCTGCGGCTTTGTGAAGTCGTCGTCCGGCTCGACCTCGGCGGTCTGCGGCTCGCGCGCGACGACCAGAAAACGCGGGGCGCTCGCGCCGTCGTCGTTGTAGACGCGGACCAGGTGCGGACCGATCGGCGCGTCCGGAGCGATGACGACGGAGAACGTGCCGCTGTTCGTCGTCGGCTCGAAGCGGATGCCGGGAGCATCGACCCAGACCTTCGGCGGCCAAGGATCGGCCTTGCCGACGGCGATGACCGCGTTGGTGGTGCCGAGCTGCACGGCGGCCGGGAACAGCGTGTCCAGCACCGGCGCGGCGGCGTGCGCGGCGAAGGTGAGGAGCAGGCCGGCGAGCTTGCAGGCCATCCGGACGGCTGGGACGGCGTTCCGGGCCTCGCTCTGGGATCCAGGTGGGAGCACAGGTCGCAAAGGGCTCCCGGCGCTATGCGAACAGCTCCTTGATCCGCCGGCCGTTGTTCACGAGCTGGACCGGACGGCCGGTGTTCGTGTGCAGCGTCTGCGCCGGATCGATGCCCATCTTGGTGTAGAGCGACGCGGCGAAATCCTCCGGTCGGTAGACGTTCTCCGCCGCGGCGTAGCCTTTGGCATCGGTCGCGCCGACGACCGCGCCGCGCGGACAGCCGGCTCCGGCCATGAGCACCGACATGGCGTGCGGCCAATGGTCGCGGCCTGCGTCCTTGTTGACCTTGGGCGTGCGGCCGAACTCGCCGAGCAGCACCACCAGCGTGGAATCGAGCAGGCCGCGCTGGTCGAGGTCCTGGATCAACGCCGCGACGCCGCGGTCCATGTTCTTCACGTGGTCGCCCTTGTAGGCCTCGAACAGCTTCGTGTGGTGGTCCCAGCCGCCGTGGTTGACCGTCACCCACGACACACCGACCTCGACCAGACGGCGCGCCATCAGGAGCCGTTGCCCGAAATCGTTGCGGCCGTAGGAATCGCGGACCTTCTCGTCCTCGCGCGCCAAGTCGAAGGCGGCCTGGGCCTTGGGCGACATCACGAGCTGGACGCCCTGCTGGAGATACTCGTCGAAGGTCACCGCCGGATCCTCGGCCAGCTTGTCGGCGTAGCGGCGCATGCCGTCGAGCGCCGTGCGCAGCCCTCGTCGCGTGGCGGCGCGGCCTTCGCTGATCTCGCCGGGCAGCACGACATCGCGCACCTTGAAGCCCGCCGAGTTCGGCCCGCCGTCGATCACGAACGGCGCGTGCTTTCCGCCGAGGAAGTTCGGTCCGCCGCTGCGCGTCACCGATGGCATCGAGACATAGGGCGGCAGACCTTCGTGCTGTCCCCGTTGCCACGACACGACCGATCCGAACGACGGATGGAAGGTGACGAACGCGCCGCAGGCCACCGGCACCGGCGTGGGCGCGCCGGTCATCATGTAATGGTTGCCGCCGCCGTGGTTCGGGTCCTTGTGGCAGATCGAGCGGATGACCGTGAACTTGTCGGCCGCTTTGGCCAGCTCGGGAACCGCCTCGCTGAAGCGGATGCCCGGCACCGACGTGCCGATCGTCTTGAAGTCGCCGCGGATCTCCGACGGCGCGTCGGGCTTCGGGTCGAAGGTCTCGTAGTGCGACGGTCCGCCGTCGAGCCAGATGAGGATACAGTTGGCCGGTTTCGCGCCGGCCTTGGCCACCAGCGGAGCGGCGCCGGCAGCGGTGGCGGCCTCCGCGCGCATCCGCAGCACGTCGGTGAAACCGAGACCGAGCAATCCGCCGAGGCCGAGCTGGAGGAAATCCCGGCGCGGCATGCCGCCGCAGTCGTGGGTGAGGCCGGTCATGGTGCTGACGGGACGTTATCTCCGTTGCGGTCGCCTTGTGAAGCCATCGTTGGGGAACCTGACGTCGTCACGGGCACTTCCGATTCAATGGTTGAGGATGAACTCCGGCGAGTTCACCAGCGCCCAGAAGATGTCCTCGGTCGCGGTCGTCCGCGTCGCGCCTTCGGCCGAGAAGGCCGCGGTGCTCCGTTCCAGCTCCGGCGCGGTGGGCGGACGCCCCAGTGTCAGCAGATAGAGCTCCTCGGCGACGCTGGCCGGCGGTCGGTCGCCCGCGGCGAGCTTGCGGATGCGGCCGACCGGATCGGATAGCTTCGACTGGAGGTTCTTCGAGTTCATGAGGTGCAGCGATTGGACGACGCTGAGCTGCATGTCGCGCTCGCAGGGGCAATCGCTGCTCGAGTTCGGGCGGCCGAAGGCGTCCATGAACCGCGACTCGATCTTGTAGCTCCAGACCTGCGTGGCCCGCCCGCCCGCCGGCAAGGCGGCGAAGGTGTCGGGCACGCCGGTCGCGTCGTCCACGGCGTCGTGGAGCACCTCGGCCGGGAGGCGGCGGCGGTAGGCGCGGGAGAAGTTGCGCGTGTCGGCGAGGTTCGTCTCGTTGGGCGTGGAGCTGAGCTGGTACAGGTGCGACGCGAGGATCGTCCGGACGAGGTGCTTGAGGTCGTGCCCGTGGGCGACGAAATCAGCGGCCAACGCGTCGAGCAGCGCCGGGTCCACGCACGGGTTCGACACGCGGAAGTCGTCGACCGGATGCACCAGGCCGCGGCCGAAGAAGTTCGCCCAGACGCGGTTGACCGCGGCCCGCGCGAAGAACGGGTTGCCCGGAGCGGTCAGCCAATCCGCGAGCGCGCGGCGCGGATCACCGGAGCCGGCCGCGGTGGCCGGTCCGTCCGGCGGCCGCGGCGACATCACCTCGCCGGTGACGGGATGCTTCACGCTGCCACCGGGGGCGAAGAAGAACGTCTCGGTGCCGGCGGAGATCGGCGGCGAGAGGCCGGCGCCCTTCTGCTTCAGCGGACCGAAGTAGGCGGCGAGCTGGTAGAAGTCGTCCTGGCTCCATTTCTCGTTCGGATGATGGTGGCACTTGGCGCACTCCAGCCGTGTGCCGAGGAAGAGCTGGCTGAACATCGTGGTCAGCTCCGGCGGTTCGCGGCGGTCTCGGTAGATCACCGCCGGGCCGTCGCGATGGTTCGAGCCCTCGGCCAGGAGGATCTCGCGCACGAACTGGTCGTACGGCTGGTTCTCCTGGAAGCGGACGCGCAGCCATCGGTCGAGGGTGAACACGCTCTTCACGCCCACGCGGTCGGGGTTCGGCCGCAGCAGGTCCGCCCATTTGTTCGCCCAGAAATCCGCGTAGGCCGGGTCGTCGAGCACCTGCGCGATGAACTTCTTCCGCTTGTCCGGCGACGGATCCGCGAGGAAGGCGCGGACCTCCTCCGGCGTCGGAAGGAGCCCGATCGCGTCGAGCTTCGCGCGGCGCAGGAACTCCGCGTCCGTGCAGAGGTCGGACGGGAACAACCCGAGACGCTGGAACCGGGCGTAGGCGAGCTCGTCGATGAAGTTCTCCCGCGGCAATCCGGCGTACCTCTCGACCGGCAGCAGATGCTCCGCGGGCACGAGGACCTGCGAATCACCGACGAAACCCATGTACCGCGCGACCACGACGCCTTGGCCGGTGAGCGTGCCGATGGCGATGCGCCCGTGCTCGTCGACCTTGGCGATCTCCTTGTCGTTCGAGTCGAACGACGCCAGCCGCGTCACGTCGCGCTCCGAGCCGTCCGAATAGTGCGCCGTCACCAGGAGCCGCTGCGTCGCCCCCTTGCGGTAGCGGCGTTCCTTCGGGAAGGCCGTCACGCTGCGGAGCACCGGCTCGTTGGTCGCCGCGTAGGTCATCCCCTCGCGGATCCAGCGCGCGAGCAGCCGGTGCGTATCCGATCCGCGCGCGAAACGTTCCCCGCCCTCGTGCGGAACGGCGCCGAGCGGCTTGAGCAGCAGCAGGCTCTCATCCGGCGCGGCGGGGAAGACCCGGCGACCGCGGACGTCCTTCACGATCTCGGCGAGGTCGGCCTTCGGGTCGTAGGAGAAGACCGAGAGCTTGAACCCGTTCTGACCGTCCGGCTTCGCATGGCAGGATCCCGCGGAACAACCGGCCTGGCTCAGCGCCGGCAACACGTCGCGGACGAAACTCGGCGGACGCGACGCCAACGCCATCGCCCCGGGCGCGTCCGGATCGCCGTCGACGGTCACCGGCACCACGGCTTCGTGCCGGCCGAACCGGACGGACAACGAGCCTGCGCCGGGGTTCGTCGCGGATATCTCGCCCGCGTCGCCGAGCCGGAAGGGCGCCTTGCGTCCGGCGCGGAAGGCGACGGCATCCGTCACGTCCACGTCGAAACCGTCGGCCGTCCGCGCGGTGACGACCATCCCGTGGCGCGGCGAATCGGCGGAGAGCCGGAGCTCGGACGGTTCCACGGAGATCGAGACCGCGTCGGTCGGTCGGATCGCGGCACGGGCCGGACGTCCGGCGGCGGCCGGCCGGGAACGAGAGGCGTCCGACGCGCCCGGCCCCGCGGGTTTCCCGCCCGCGCCCTGTCGAAGAGGTTTTGGTGCGACGGCAGACACCGGAGCCTTCGACGTTTCGGGGCCTTTGGCCACCGTCCCGTCGGAAGCGATCGCCGTCGTCGGGGACAGCGTGCCCAAGAGCTTGCCATCGTCGTCCCAGACCTGCACCGAGCCGTCGTGGCCGCCGGCACAGATCCGTTTGGCGTCGGCCGATACCGCCACGCACATCGCCGCGTCGGCCATGTCGCCCAATCGGCGTTCGTCGCCGGAAGCGGAGCTCTGTTCGCCGGTGTGGGTCTTCAGGTTCGTGTAGCGGAAGACGCCGCCGGCATCCGTCACCGCGAAGATCGACGCGCCGTCGCCGGGCCACGCCACCGCGGTGATCGACGCCACCGGGCTTCCGAGCGCGATGATCTTCTCCTTGGTGGCGATGTCCCAGACCTTGAGCTGCTTGTCGGCGCCGCCGCTGACCACGCGCGTCGCATCCGGGTTGAAGGCGGCGGACATCACCTGCGCCGTGTGGCCTTCCAGCACCGCGACCTGCTGCCGCGTCGCGACGTCCCAGACCTTCACCAAGCGGTCGCCGCCCGCGGTCAGCAGGCGCTTGCCGTCGCGGCTGAACTCGATGCCGAGCAGATCGTCGGAATGCGCCGGCCACGACACGGTGACCTTGCCGGTCGCGACGTCGACGAACCGCACCATCCCGGTCCGGCCGCTCTCTCCGTCCGCGATGGCGAGCGTCTGTCCGTCCGGCGCGAAGGCGATCGCGGCGACGCGGCCGGAGAGCCCGTTGGTCACCACGCGCTCCGGTGACGCGGCCGCACCGTCCCAGAGCACCATCCGGCGGAACCCGCCCGACGCCACCCGGGTTCCGTCGGCACTCCAGGCGAGCGATTGCACGGCGTCGATGTGCGCCACGATGCGGGCGACGGCGGGGAAGTTCGTCCTGGAGAGGTCGTGCACCAGGAGCGATCCGGCGCGTCCGACCGCGAGCCGCTTGCCGTCCGGGGAAAGCGCCAGCGCCATCACCGGCCGGTACGAACCGGGCAACGGCGCGAGCACGACCGGCGCGAGTCGGGACGGATCGTCGTCGAGCGCCGCGGCGTCCCAGGCGAGACCGCTCTTCACCCAATCGCGGATCGCGCGGACCTGCGCCGGCGCGAGCTGCTTCTTCGGCGGCATGTGCGTCTCGACGCCGGCCGCCAACGAGGTGACGAGCTTGCTGGCATCGGGTCGTCCCGGCCGGACCACCGGTCCCTCCTCGCCGCCTTTCAACAGCGCCTCCCGGGAGGTGAGCACAAGGCCGCCCTTCTTCTTTTCCTCGCCGTGGCAGGTGAAGCATTCCGACTTGAGCACGGACAGCGCCTCGCGGGCGCGGACATCGGCCGCGGGCGCGTCGGAGAAGGCCGGGCGCGCCAGCAACAGCGCGAGCAGCCAGATCCAGCGGGTTGACGGGATTGGTCTCACCATGGGACGGCGCGAAGATGCCTCCGCCGGGACCGCCGAGGCAACTGTCATGGCGGCCGACGGGCCGACGGTGTCGTCGCAGGCGTCCGGGTCCGGGCGCCGGCCGAGGGCGGATCTCCTCAAGAAATCCAGAGAAAGCCTGAAAAACCCGTTTGCATCGGCGTTGGGGTCTGTTACACACCGCGCTCCGTTCGGCACGGCCGACGGGAAAACGCAGCGTCCGAGCACACTTTTATGTCCCAGCACAGCAGCCTACGCGCCGCTGCCGCCACCGGCGGCAAGCGCAATGTCCTGAAACGCTTCGAGCGCGTCGCCGTGCTCAAGACCCGGAACCAGTGGAAAGAAGGCGACCGTATCACCGGTCTGCGCAAGACCAAGCCTCCGGAGTGATCCTCGCCCGCGGTGGCGCGGCCCAACGAGCGCGGTGCGCGGGAGATCCTGCGTCACCGCGCTTCGCTTTTTCAACCCGCCTGCCTCCCTCGTCCGTACGTCCCGCATGTCCATGGTCCGTCTCCAGAAATTCCTCGCCGATGCCGGCGTGGCCTCGCGCCGCGCGGCCGAGCAGTTCATCAGCGAAGGGCGCGTCGCCGTCGCGGGCAAGGTCGTCACCGAGCTCGGCACCAAGGTCGATCCGTCCGCGACGAAGGTCACGGTCGACGGCCGGCCCGTCCGACCCAAGCGCAAGCTCTACATCGCGCTCAACAAGCCCCGCGATTTTCTCACCACACGGAACGATGATCTCGGCCGCCGCACGGTGTTCGACCTGCTGCCGCTGGATTGGACCAATCTCTTCCCCGTCGGCCGCCTCGACCGGGACAGCGAAGGGCTCATCTTCCTCACCAACGACGGCGACTTCAGCCTGAAGCTCACCCATCCGCGGTACGGGATGACCAAGACGTACTGGGCCTTCGTCGTCGGCCGCGTGGAGCAGTCGGATGCCGACCGCTTCACGAAGGGCATCACGGACGGCACCGAGACCCTGAAGGCCGAGGCGGCCCGCGTGGTCTCGTGCAACAACTCCCACAGCGTCGTGGAGCTGGAGCTCGCCCAGGGCAAGAACCGCGAGGTGCGCCGCATGTTCGAGGTGCTGGGGCACGAGGTCGAGCAGCTGAAACGCGTGCAGATCGGCCCGATCAAGCTCGGGGAGCTGCCGGTCGGCAAATGGCGCGCGCTCACCGAGCCCGAGATCAGATCGCTCTTGCGCGGTGCCAAGTGAGTCCTGAGGCTCGACAGACCGCGCGCCCCGGGGTGCCGGCAGATTTTTCTATGAGACCGACCGTCCGCCGTTGCTTCGCCGCTTGGGCCGCGCTTTCCGCCGTCGTCGCCGTGGCCGCGGGACCGACCGCCATCGTCAAGGCCGACCGGACCAACGTCCGCGCCAAGCCGGCGTTCGACGGCGAGGTGCTCGCCACGCTCAAAAAGGGCGACACGGTGGAGGTGGTCGGAGCGGAAGCCGGCACCGGCGTGGACGGAAGTTCGCCGAAAGATTGGACCAAGGTCGCCCTGCCTCCACAGGTCGCCGTCTGGGTCTACGGGCCGCTCGTCGACGGCGCGACCAAGACGGTGAAGGGCAAGTCGCTCAACCTCCGGGCCGGCCCCGGCAGGAACTACAGCGAGATCGGTCTGCTCCCGCACGGGGCGACCGTGGCCGTGGTCCGCGAATCGGACGGCTGGCTACAGATAGAGCCGCCTGCCGGCACCTTCGCCTTCGTCGCCAGCAACCTCATCGAACGCAAAGACGGCGGGGCCCCGGCCGTCGCCACGACGGAGAAGGCATCGGCGGCACGCCCTGCCGTCGCGGAGGCCACGCCGGACGTGACCACGTCGTTTCCCGTGGCGGATACCGTCCCGATTGCGCGGGAGAAAAGCCCTCCCGTGCCGGCGGACACCGGCGCGCCCGCTGCCGCCGCCGTGGCGGAGATCGCCGTCGCCACGGCTCCGACGGCGCCGCTGCCTGCCGTGCCGGTCTTGGCGGATTCCGCTCCTCGCCAGGTGCTCCGCGAAGGGATCTTGCGCCGGAGTTGGAACGCCAATTCGCCCGGAAACTTCGAGCTCCGCAGCACCCGCGGCGAAGGCACGCTCGATTTCTTGGTGAACGAGGACCCCTCCATCGACCTCGCCAAGTTCAAGGGCAAGCAGGTCTTCGTCACCGGCGAGGAATGGCGCGACGCCCGTTGGAAGCTGCCCGTGCTCAAGGTGAAGACCGTCGAGAGCGTGGAATGACCGACGGCATCTGCCACCGCCGGTGTTTGTGGACCCACGCTCGGCGGGTGCACTGGCACGGCGGACCTTCCGGCACGGCACTCCCGGCGCCAACCTCGTGCCACGGTCCTCTGGACATTCGCTGCCGTCGCTGTTAGCTACCCGGCGTTTCCGCTGCTTGCCCGGGTATTCCGGGTCCGGCGGAGCATCCGTTCTCAACATGAAAAATCGCTCCTCCTTGCTCGCCTTGACCGGCCTGCTCTCTTTCGCGGCCAGCGCCGCCGACGCCAAACCTGCCGTGACCACCACGGCTCCGGCCGCCGCTGTGGCCGCCGCACCGGACACCCGGTTCGCCGACGAGAAGCAGAAGCGCTCCCACGCCATCGGCGTGATGATCGCCTCGGACATGAAGAAGAACTTCCAGCGCGGCGGCTACGAGGTCGACAACGAGACCGCGGCGAAGTCGTTCTCCGACGCCCTGAACGGCCGGCCCACGACGCTCACCGAGGCCGAGGCCCAGGTCGTCGTCCGCAGCTACACCACCGAGCTCCGCCAGAAAGCCGAGGAGAAGCGCAAGGCCGATGCCGAGGTCAACAAGAAGGCCGGCGAGGCGTTCCTCGCGGCCAACAAATCCAAGGAAGGCGTCGTCACCTTGCCGAGCGGCCTCCAGTACAAGGTCGTCAAGCAGGGCGACGGACCCAAGCCCACCGCGTCCGATTCCGTCACGACCCACTACAAGGGCACGCTGATCGACGGCACCGAGTTCGATAGCTCGTATTCGCGCGGCGAGCCGGCGACGTTCGGCGTCAAGGGCGTGATCAAGGGCTGGACCGAAGCGCTCCAGCTCATGCCCGTCGGGTCCAAGTGGCAGCTCTACATCCCGTCCGAACTCGCCTACATGGAACGCGGTTCCGGCCAGAAGATCGGTCCGAACGCCGCCCTGATCTTCGACATCGAGCTGCTCGGCATCAAATCGCCCGAGCCCGCGGCCAAGTCCGCGACGATCGGCGGCTCGACCCAACCGGTCGTCACCAGCGACATCATCAAGGTGCCGAGCGCCGACGAGCTGAAGAAGGGCGCCAAGATCGAGGTCATCAAGCCCGCCGACCTCGAGCGGCTGCAAAAGGAGGAGGCCGCCAAGAAGACGACGCCGCCCGTGCCGCCCGCGCCGAAGAAGTAGCCTTCCGCGCATCTCCACTCCAGATTGGATCTTCCCGGCCGGCCGCGGTTTCCCCGCCGCCGGCTTTACCTCATCCCATGTCCGCCTACGATTCCTTCGTCGCCGTCTCCCGCGCCCAGTTCGACCAGGTGGCCGTCTCGCAGCGTCCCGCCATCGAGCAGGCGGGGGCCTGGCTCGCGGACGCCTTGGCATCCGGCCGGTTCCTCTTCGCGTTCGGCACGGGCCACTCGCACATGGTCGCGGAGGAGATCTTCTACCGGGCCGGCGGTCTCGCCCGCGCGGTGCCGATGCTCGAAGAGCCGCTGATGCTCCACGAGAACGCGATCGAGGCGACCTACAAGGAGCGCGAGCCGGGTTATGCGGAACGGATCCTCGGCTCGTATCCCGTCACCGCGGGCGACGTGCTGGTGATCGTGTCGAACAGCGGTCGCAACGCCGTGCCGATCGAGCTGGCGCTCGGTGCCCGGGCACGCGGCGTGAAGACGGTCGCGATCACCAACCGCGCGCAGAGCTTCGCCTGGCCCGCGCGCCATGCCTCGGGCAAACGTCTCGCGGAAGTCGCGGACGTGGTGATCGACAACTGCGGCGTCGATGGCGACGCGGCGGTGGAACTGCCCGGATTCCTGCACCGGATCGGACCGCCGTCGAGCATCACCGGGATGCTCATCATCAACCTGGTGATCGTCCACGCGATCGAGTTGGCGGTGGAGCGGGGCTGCCTGCCCGAGGTCTTCATCAGCAGCAACACCAGCGGTGACGACCACAACGACCTGCTGCTCCAAAGATACCGCTCGCACATCCGGCATCTCTGAAACGAGGCGGGCGCGCGTCGTCCGCGGTGCTTGGCAAGGCGCGCCTTCCTGGCGCAGCGTGGTCCTTCCTTGAAGCAACGCCTCGACCAAGCCCTCGTCGCCCGCGGTCTGTGCGCCACCCGGACCCAGGCCCAGCGCGCCGTGATGGCGGGACAGGTCCGCGTCAACGGCCATCCGGCCGCCAAGGCGAGCGACGCCGTGCGCGACGGCGACGGCGTGGAGCTCATGGCCGGCGACAAGTTCGTCAGCCGTGGCGGCCACAAGCTGGAGCACGCGCTGGTCCGTTTCGCGGTGGAGGTCAGAGGCACCGTGGCGCTCGACCTCGGCGCGAGCACCGGAGGATTCACCGATTGCCTGCTCCAGCACGGTGCGACGCGTGTCTTCTCCGTCGACGTGGGGCACGGGCAGCTCGCGTGGAAGCTGCGCCAGGATCCTCGGGTCGTGGTGATGGAGAAGACCAATGCCCGGTCGCTCTCGATGGCATCGTTCGGTCCGGAGGCGCGCCCGTTCGACCTGGTGGTCGCGGACTGCTCGTTCATCTCGCTCCGGAAGATCCTGCCGGCGGCCGCGCCGCTGCTGCGTGCCGGCGGGCGGATGGTCGTGCTGGTGAAGCCGCAGTTCGAGGCCGGGAAAGAGGAGGCGGACAAAGGCGAGGGCGTCATCACCGACCCGGCCGTCCACGCCCGCGTGCTCGCGGAGCTGGAAGAGTTTGTCCGCGGCGGCGATCTCGGGCTACTTTGGCTGGGCACCACCGAGTCCCCGTTGATCGGCCCCGCCGGCAACAAGGAATTCTTGGCGCTCATGGAACGTGCATGACCCCGCCGTGAGAAAACTTGCCGAGACCATCCGCCGGATCGGCCTCATCGCCAACCCGGAGAAGCCGGACGCCGCCCGGCTGGTCCGCCGTGCCGCGAAGGTGCTGCTCGGCCTCGGGAGGATCGTCACGTGCGAGCCCTCCACCGCGGACCTGATCGGCGGCGAGTTGCCGGCCGCGGCCTCGCTGGAACAGCTCGCGCGGACCTCGGACCTGCTGCTGGTCTTCGGCGG
>JANNAJ010000758.1:0-9578 GCA_031384285.1 Verrucomicrobiota bacterium | reverse complement strand
GGGCGCGCCCCCGGCCGCCTTTTGCTTTGAGGAACGGGGATGCCCGCCACGCCCGCTGCCCGCTCGAAGGTGGTCCCGGAGCACCAGCGTTGCTCCCGGCTTGTTGAGGACTCCGCCGCGGATTCCCCACGGAGCGCCTTGCCACATCGGTTGGTCCGCGGGGCCACGATCTTCCGAACCTGGACGCCCATCGATCCGGCCGATGCTCCTCGACGAACAGTGTGCGGGCCCCGCCCTCGCTGTGGTCCTGGGCTCGCCGGGCTCAGGAGGGAACCGGTCGAGGCGAAGATTTTTTAGAAATGTTGATAAATTGGCCGCGCAGGCTGGTTATCCGTCGGTGATGCGCTCCGGCTTCGTCGCCCTGTTCTCCAAGGTCGTGGAACTTCCCGCCCTTTTGACGCTCGTGGGCCGTCTCGCGGTTCTTTCGCTCCTTTTTTCGGCGGCTCACGCCGCCGAACTGCGGATTAGCGAGGTCCGGCTGGATTCCGGCGGCCGCCTCCAGGTAACGGCCCCGGCGGAGGTGACCGGCTACTACATCCTGCTCCGCGGCAGCGGATTGGGCCAGTTGCAGACCTCGGTCGCCCTGGCGCTTGGTGCGGCCGCACCGGTGACGCTCACCGATCCGACGCCGACGCAGCGCAGTGCGACGGCGTTCTATCGCCTCCAGCAGGTGCCGCTCGCCCAACCGCTGGACACCGACGGCGACGGCATCGACGACGCCTACGAGCTCGGACATGCCACGGATCTGAGCCCGCTGGATCCGGCGGACGCCTCGAGATCCGCAGGCGATGGCCGCACTTGGTTGGCCCGCTACCGGACCGACACCCAAGGAGCCACGACCGTCGTCGAAACTTCGCCGCGCGAGAGCGAGGGCGACGTGTCCGTGACGCGCGAGACCTTTGTCCGCTTCAGCGCTCCGTTGGCGGCGGACGCTCTGATCTCCCAGGACGACTTCCACGCCGAGTTCGGCGGACGGCGGATCCTGTCGCGCATCGAACTCTCCTCGGACCGCCAGACGGCGACGCTCTTTTACCTCGAAAACCTGCCGAGCGGCGCGCGGGTCCGCGTCACCTTCCGTGGCGACCGGTTGAAGGACACCGCCGGACGCGGTGTGGATGCGGATGGGGACGGACAGCCGGGCGGCAGCCGGACGATCGACTTCGACACGGTCAGCATGACGCCCATCGCCCACACGGCGGTGTCCGGACGCGTCTACCGGAGCGACCTGGCTCCGGGAGCCGTGGATCCCGGCAAGGTGATCGAACGACCGCTGTCGGGTGTGAACATCGAGGTGGTCGGCGCGGAGGAGACCGTGCGCACGCAGACGGATGCCGATGGACGGTTCACGCTGAGCCCGAGTCCCGCCGGCCGGTTCTTTGTCCGGATCGATGGCCGGCCCTGCACCAGTTTCCTCACGGGCGACGTGGCGTTGCCATGGGCCCAACGGGCCTATTATCCGGTGATCGAGAAAGCTTGGGAAGTCGTCGCCGGTCGGACCGACAACCTCGCCGGGGCACCGTTGTCGACCAACGGGATCATCTACTTGCCGCTGGTCGCGGCGGGCACGCTCCAGGCGGTCAGCGCCACCCAGGACACCATGATCGGTTTCCCTCCCTCGGTGACGGCGGCCAATCCTGAGCTGGCCGGGGTGGCGATCATGGTGCCCGCCAATTCCCTGATGGCCGAGAACGGTGCGCGAGGGGGCATGGTGGGCATCGCCCCGGTCGCCTCCGGCCGGTTGCCCGAGCCGTTGCCGCCCGGTCTGAAGCACACGCTCGACATCTCGATCCAGACGGATGGCCCGCAGAATTTCGACCGACCCGTGCCGGTGCGCTTCCCCAACCTGCCCGATCCCGAGACCGGCGTGAAACTTCCGCCGGGAGCCAAGAGCGCGTTGTGGAGCTTCAGCCATGACCTGGGCCGCTGGCAGATCGCCGGGCCGATGACGGTCACGGCGGACGGCAATTTCGTGGAGAGCGACCCCGGCGTCGGGGTGACCCGGCCGGGTTGGCATGGGACGATGCCGGGGACGCCTCCGCATTCGCTGGAACCGGCCCCGCCGTGTGGCAACTCCAAGAACGAAAACGACTGCCGGATCAGTGCCGTCAAGGGTTTGGCGGATTGTGTCTCATCCTTCCTTCCGGGTCACGAACCGGCCTGCCTCTTGATCAACGGAATCACGGGCGCGATCATGACGGCGCGGGATTGCATCCTCTCACACGGCGAAGTCTTGGGTTCGTTGAGTTGTGCACTAGGGGCGAGGGCCAATGCGGCCAGCATCAGTCTGGAATGCCTTGTCAAGGGGGCCGGCAACGCGGGGAAAATCATCGCCTGCGGCTCGGCTGTGATCGACATCGTCGACAATTGTTCACCGTGCATCATCTACCGGGAATCGCGGACCTCCGGGAGGCGATCACCTCAGCGTGCTGACACCACGCCCCGGTCTCCGGCCGTGACGCGTTTTGAGGCCGTGCTCAGATTCCTCAAGGCCACCGTCGCGCTCCAGAAAACACTTTTGGGCACGGATCGCTGGGCCGATCTGTTCGAATTGGGCGAGGGCGACAATCGCCGGGATGCCGGACAAATCAGCCAAGTGCTCAAGGCCATCCTTGCGGCATCCGAGCAAGGGTCGGATGCCCAGATGCAGGTGACCGACGCCGAATTGCGATCGATCTTGGCCCTCCCCCGTCCCGTGGTCGTGGAGGCAAGCCTGATCCGCGCCACCGTGGATCACATCCGCCGCACGGAGGAGCTTTACGCCCGGGGTATCTCCACCCACGCGGCCGCCGGACGCAGCGACTTCATGGATTTGAACGAGTTCCAGGCCGGGCTGGATCACCTCGAAGCAGCAGCCCAGAGACTACTGAGCCTCGGTGTCAACACGCTGGACTTCGGAGCAGAGATTGGTCGCCTGCATAGTTATGTCTGGGAGTCTTACGCGGATAGCCGCCCCGAAGCGCTCGACAGCAGCCGGGTTTACTTCCGGCTGGTGAATGAATCCAACGGACGTGTCTTGCGGGGGCGATTGAAAGCGGACGGAAACCTCCCGATAGCCGCCTTGGCTCCGGATAGCCTGTATCGGGCCACCTTCTATGAACCCGCCCTCCGCCTGATCGCGCACACGGCCTTCGAGAGCGCGGCGTCGGGTGTCCCCACGGAATTGCCGGGACCGCTCCTGGTGCCCGTGGACGATGCTGAACCGGACGCGGATGGCGATGGTCTGCCCGACGTGGCCGAGGCCGTCTTGGGCACCGATCCCCGAAACCCCGACAGCGACGGCGATGGCATCGCTGACGGCGCGGAGATCCAGCAGGGCACCAATCCGCTCGACAACCGTCCCGCCGCCACCGGTGTCATCGCGAACGCGACCACCGACGGCAACGCGGTGGACGTCTCCGCGCTCAACGATCTGGCAGTCGTCGCCAACGCGAACGGCAGCGTCACCGTCTTCAACGTCTCCGGGGTCAATCCCGTCCGGGTCGCCCAGGTGCCCACGCCAGGACCGGCGCTGCGGGTGGCCAACGCGGGTAACTTCGTCGCCGTCGCCTGCGGTGACGCTGGATTGGTCATCCTCGACCTCACCGATCTCGCGACCGCGCACATCGGCCACACTGTCCCGCTGGGCAGCGCGGTCAAGGCGGTAACCGTCGCGGGTAACATCGCCTTCGCTGGTTGCGACAACGGTCGCATCGCAGCGGTGGATCTGGCGACCGGGACGGTGTTGGCGACACTGAACACCGGTCTTGGCCCCATCCTCGATTTCGCCTTGGCCGGTGACTATCTCTACGCCCTTACCACATCGGAACTGAGAGCGCTGCCGCTTGATGGGAAGGGGCTGCGCATCGTTGGTTCCACAAGCCTTTTTGGTGGTCTTCGGATCGTGGCCGGCGGCGGATTGGCCTATGTCGCGTATCCGCGCGGGGTATACCTGCTTTCCCTCGCGAATCCAGCGGCACCAGCCTTCCTGCTTCAGAACCCCACACCGAATGCCGGATGGCAGCAGATGGTGCCCAGCGGTTCCGGACCGGGACTTGCCTGCGTGGGCATGGGTTTCGATCAAAAACCGGACGACGTGAACCTTTACGACCTTGGCCGAGATGGGCGGAGTCAAACGTTCCAGACCACCTTCGCCACGCCCGGCATCGCCAACGCCATCTCGATCCACAACGGTCTCGCCTACGTGGCCGACGGCACCGCCGGCCTTGAGGTGATCAACTATCTCGCCTATGACAACCTGAGGCGGCCGCCCACGATCTCGCTGTCCGCCAGTTTTTCCATCACCGATGACACCGCCCTCGTCGAAGAAGGCAAACTGGCGCGCCTGACCGCGGAGGTGACCGACGACGTGCAGGTGCGGAACGTGGAGTTCTATGTGGACGGCGTGAAGGTATCCACCGATGGCAACTTCCCCTTCGAGCACCGGTTCATCCTCCCCACTCGCTCCGCTACGAAGACAACGTTCACCGTCCGCGCGAAAGCCATCGACACCGGCGGCAACGCGGCCTGGAGCGGGCTGATAACTGTCACACTGACGGAGGACGTCACGCCGCCGGAACTCGTCCAAGTGCTGCCGGCCGACGCGACGGGCCGCGAAGACCTGCGCCAGTTCGTCGCCGTCTTCAGCGAACCGCTCGACCATGCCTCCGTCACCGCGGGGAGCTTCCGCGTGCGCGACGCCGGACCGGACCTCGCCTTTGACACGGCGGACGACGTGTTCGTGAAGCGCGGCGGCTTCACCTTCGACGACACGATCAACGCCGTTTACCTCCGGTTCGACCCGGCGCTCGCCGCCGGCCGTTACCGGCTCGAACTCGGC
Source organism: Verrucomicrobiota bacterium (assembly GCA_031384285.1). Taxonomy (GTDB): domain Bacteria; phylum Verrucomicrobiota; class Verrucomicrobiia; order Limisphaerales; family UBA9464; genus CAIVQB01. The sequence goes on along the minus strand of JANNAJ010000758.1, from coordinate 4,762 downwards.
GTCACCCTGACCGATCGGGCGGGCTTGGCCCTGACCGCACCGGTGACGAACGAAACCTTCACCGGCTATGGCGTGCGCGGGGAATACTTCCAACTGCTCATCAACAACAAACCCGGCGCGCTCCTGCTCTCCCGGCTGGATCCCGATGTGGATTTCAACTGGGATCTCACCGGCCCCGATCCGTCCGTGGGCGGGGATTTCTTCGCGCGCTGGACCGGCCAGATCACGCCGCGTTTCTCGGAGGCACATGAGTTCGCGCTGCCGCAGGCGGAAGGTTCGGGCCTGCGACGGCTATGGGTGGGCGGACAACTGGTGTTCGACGATCGGTTCGTCTCCGGCGAAGCGGCCCGCGGCAGTGTCTTCCTCGAAGCCGGACGCCCGCATGACCTGATCCTGGAACTCGGCTTTTCCGGTTCGGGCCGGACCCGCCTGACTTGGTCCAGTCCGAGCCAGCCGGAGGAAACCGTGCCGTTCGCCCGACTGCGTCCCGTGGTGACCACCCGTCCGGCGGCCCTGCTCGCCGCGCTAGGCGAACCGACGCTCGACCGGGTCTTTCTGCGCTTCGACACGGCCCTCGACCGGGACAGCGCGGAGACAACAGCCAACTACGCCCTCAGGCCGGCGGTGACCATCCGCGCCGCCACGCTGCTGGCCAACGGCCACGACGTGGAACTGCTCACCGCGCTGCTGCCCGCAGACACCCGGCATACGGTGCGCGTCGCGGGCGTGCGTGCCGTGGCCGCCGGCATCGTCACCGGCGAGGCGGCCTTCACGACCGCGCGGCTGGTGCCGGGCGCGGTGCGGCGGGAGTTCTATACCGCACCGCAGTTTGATGCGCCGGTCACCGGGAGTCCGGGCTGGCCCGTGTTCCCGGATGCCGTGGGCACACTGCCCAGCTTCGCCAACGCGTCCGGCGTCGCCGGGGCCGACGCGAACCGCGTGATCGGGTTCCTACAGCCTACGACGACCTCGACCCGCCGTTTCGTGCTCGCCGCCGGAGCCGGCAGCTCGCTGCTCTTCACCCCGCCGGACGGAGCGGAACGCCCCCTGCTCACGTTCCCGGCGGTCAATCCGCCGTTCTTCCAGGTCTCGGATCCGTTCCGGCTGGTGGCTGGCCAACGTTACCGGCTCGACCTGCGCGGTGGCGTCGCGAATTTCCCCGCACGGTTCAGCCTGAGCACCGCGCTGGCCGCCGCCTACGACCGCACCCTCGTGGTGGAGTTGGAGGACTACGACTTCGGCGGCGGACAGCATGTCGCGGCGACCAGCGGCCATCCGTTTGCGCCCGGTCAATACGCCGACCGGCCCGGCACGCCGGAGGTGGATTTCCATTTCGGCGAACAGTTCGCGGGCAACAACTACAGGTCGGCTACGCCGGGGCAGCCCGGCCTCGCCACCGAGGCGCCGGGTTTCCACGGCGGCGTCCGCGTCAGGGAAAACTACTCGCTCTTCAGTCCTGCCAAAGGCGACTGGCTGAACTATACCCGAGTGTTCGCGGCTGGCCGTTACCGGATCTATCTCGTGTTCTACTCGACCACCTATGCCACGCATTACCGCGTGGGCCGCGTCACCGCCGGAGTCGGCACGACCTCGCAAACCTTGAGGGATCTTGGACGAGTCGAGGGCGACGGCAACGGCGGTCGCATCTTTCCGCTGACGGACGATGCAGGCCAAGCGGCCGACCTTGATCTCGAAGGCGTGACCACGCTGCGGCTGACGGGCACCGGGTTGAGCGATGCTGGCCCGGACTACTTGCTCTTCGTCCCGATCGCCGATGTGCCCGCGGATCCCTTGGTGCTGTTACCGCCGTCGCCTCAAGATCCGCCGTTGGCCGGTCCCGAACTACTCGCACCGGTCGTCGCGGACACCGGCTTCCTGCTGCGCGAGACGTGGACGGGTGTGAGGGCGACGACACTCGCTGAGTTCCGCGCCAGTCCAGCGGCCCAGCGGTCGCCAAACGAAACGTCACGCCTAGACCGCTTCGAGGTGTCGAGCATCATCGGCCCGGCAGTCACGCGGCTACGTGGCTGGGTCGTGCCGTATCGCAGCGGGCCGCATCGCTTCTTTGTGTCGGCGAACCGGCGGGCGGATCTGTTCCTGAGTCCTGACGACCAACCGGAACATCTCGCACTAGCGGCCGCCGAGCCGACCGGCACGCAACCAGCGCGCAGTTGGTTCAACAGCGCGAGCCACACCCGTGATCCAATCGCGCCCCAGAACTGGACACCGGTGGTAGATCTCACGGCCGGCCAACGCTACGCGGTCGAAGTCTGGTTTCTTCACAGCGACTATTACGACCATGTCGGCGTCACATGGCAGCCACCGGATACCCTGCAGCCGGCGAATGGCGCGGAACCCATCAGCGGCCTGCATCTGGTCGCGCCGGACCAACCATGAACAACAGGCAGGCCGACCGGACGGAGCGGGACGCCCTTGGTTTTCCGCGCCGCCCCGAAAGCTTATCTTCGTCGCGACGGTTTGAAGATGTCCTCATGGGGACTCGATAAGGATGTCCCCTGTCGACGCGGAGCCGCGTTGTCGTGGGTCGGATGAACCAGTACCCGATATGAACGTGCGGATCGAACGGACGACTTTGGCCTGGATCGCTCGCTTGATCCTCGTGGCGTGGTGCCTGGTTCCTGCGCGAGGAGATGTCCTGGAAGATTGGGCCGGTCTCTACCTGCGCGCGTTGAAGGCGGAGAACACCCCTCCACCCCTGGGCTCCCGCAACACCGCGCTATTTGCTGTCGCGGTCGCGGATGCGGTCAACGCCATCGGGCATCGGTGGAGACCGTTCCTCTTCACCACCAACGCCAGCGAAATGGCCGACCCAGAAGCTGCCGTCGCAGCGGCGGCATACCGGATCGGCACGGCTGTCTTTCCATCACGCCGTGCGGAGTTCGACGCCCTTTGGCGGCAAACGGGATCGAGCACCACTTCGGACCCTGCCCGTCTGGCAGGCTTCAAGATCGGTCGGGCAAGTGCTGACGCTCTGTTGGAGGCCCGATCCACGGACGGGGCCAATACCCAACAGCCCTACATCCCTTCCGACCGGCCTGGTGCCTGGCGGCGCACGATGCCGTTCTTCCGGCCGCCGGAACTGACCCACTGGCGGCATGTCCGACCATTTGCTCTCGACCGACCGTCTCAGTTCCGCCCCGCTGGCCCGGGATCACCCGATAGCGGACGGGTGCTCGAGGACTACCGGCTGACCTTCTCCTTGGGAGGGAAATCGAGCCGTGACCGGACGCCCGATCAGACCCAGGCCGCCTACTTTTGGAGCGATTTTTCCGGGACCGTGACGCCGCCGGGGCATTGGGTCCAGATCACGCTGGCTCTGGCGGCAAGCAACCGGCTCGATCTTCCGGACAAGGTGCGGCTCTTCGCGCTGGTCCAGGTCGCATCGGCGGACGCCGCCATCGCGTGTTGGGACGCCAAGTATGCCTACAATTCGTGGAGACCGGTGACGGCCATCAACGCCTTGAAGATCGGCGCGAGCAGCGCTGGATCCGAGAGCACCTGGGAGCCGTTGTTACCGACACCGGCGCACCCGGAATACGTGAGCGGTCACAGCACTTTCAGCGGTGCCGCTGCGGAGGTCCTGCGTCGTTGGTTCGGTCGGGACGACCTGGCGTTCGATGTGGAGAGCGACACCGTTCCGGGCGTCCGGCGCCACTTCCCGACTTTGACGGCTGCGGCACACGAGATCGGGATGAGCCGCATCTGGGGCGGTATCCATTTCCGATCGGCCGACATCGATGGCGCCGAATTGGGACGCCAAGTCGGTGCCTGGGTCAGCCGGACCTGCTTTGTTCCGATCGCGACCGCGGGAGAGTCGATCGCGTTCCCGGGTCTTCCCAAGAACACCCGATAGGGACGACGAGGTTTCCCGGCGGGCTGGCGAAGCCCCAGCTGGGCAGCTTGAGCTCGGCGGCCTCGTCGAGCGAAGCCTTCCAGAGCACGGTGCCTTTCGCGGCGTCGAAGCAGAAGACCTGACCGTCCTTGCTGAGGGTGATGAGCTTGTCGCCGACGACGGTGGGCGCGGCGTTGGGTCCGCCGGGATGCATCTGGGGCAGCAACTGCGCCTCGTAGGGGTGTCTCCAGACGACCGCGCCGTAATGAACGTTTGATTCTAGCCGTGAGCTCGTAGGGCAGGCTGTCGAGCCTGCCGGTTCTTGGGACTGTCAGTCCCCAGGACGGTGCGGGCACACCACGGCACCGGAACACCCGGGCATTTCGGCGGACTGGAAAGTCCGCCGAACCGGCAGGCTGGAAAGCCTGCCCTACATCCGACGACATCCGCCGGCATCGGGCCACTTCCGACGCCGACTTCCATTGCGCCTTCCGTGTCTTCGTTGTCCAACCGCGCGTGATCTCGTTCGCAGAAGACGCCGCCGCACCCTCGACCGATCGGGTCGCGCAGGTCTCAATACGCGATTGGCTCTTGCCGTGACCGTGCGGTCCGGACCCAGAATGACGCCGCTCAGTCTCGGACCGCGCGCCGGCGCCATCTCTCGTAGGGCAGGCTGTCGAGCCTGCCGGTTCTTGGGACTGTCAGTCCCAAGAACATCGTGGACATCCCGAGCGCCGCGAACATCCGGGCACAGCGAACATCCGGGCATTTCGGCGGACTGGAAAGTCCGCCGAACCGGCAGGCTCGACAGCCTGCCCCACATCCGCCGACCGCTGCCGCCGCCTCATCCTCCCGTCCGGCTGTCGCCGGGCAAGGACGAGGGAAAGAGACATACAAGACCACCAGTCT
>JANNAJ010000549.1:0-3848 GCA_031384285.1 Verrucomicrobiota bacterium | reverse complement strand
TGAGCACGGCCACGGCGGTGAAACCGGGGTGCTTGCGCAACTGGCGGAAGGCGAACTTCAGGTCGTTCATGGTGCCCAGTTCGTTTTCACAATTGCTCCAAATTTAGGTTCGCTGGCTTCCGACTGAACCGACTCGACCCTGTTCTGCCCGTCGAAAACAAAACGTTGCAACACGGTGATCCGGTCAAACCTCACCCGATAGCGATACCAGCGGCTGGAACCCCCGTCGTGGCGACCGACCAGCGTCAGCGAGACGAGTTCACCCAGGCTCTTCAATTCCTCTTGGACCTTCTTCCGCTGGGACGACAACTCCGACCAGAACTCCGGGGCATAGTCTTCCGGACGCATGGCACCACTCGCCGAGTCGCGGATGATGGCCCGAACGCGTTCCGTGACAGCGGGCTCTTGGTCCGCGAGCGGAGCGAACTCATCTAGGTAGAACCGTTTCATGTTGCTGAGCAGCGGCTGCAGAGGTGCGGTGAGCTGCCCGCGAATGTCGGCGACGTCGTAGTAGTGCGGGCCCTTCGCCAGTTCCGCCGCGAGGTTCAAGGCCAAGCTCTCGTCTCGGCCCGGAAACGGGAACAGCACCAGCTCGCCGGACTTCAGGTCGAAGGCATTGGAATACTTCGTCCCGCCATCGCCCGGTTGCCGACACGCGCGGAGAATCGCCGCGCCGTTGGCCACGGTGGGTTCGGGGTATTTCGCGAGTTCCCGCTCAAGGGCGGCGCGACCATAACCGAAACCGCGGCTTTGGCGGAGTGACGCCACATGCAGTTTTCCATTGCTCGCGCCGATGACCACTGAAGCTCCCGTGCGATCGGCAACCAGAATGCGCGAGCGTTTGAAGTCCGGCTCGAGGAATTCTCGATAGAATGCGATCGCTTCGTCGACGGTCGAGCAGGTCTCGAGCATGCGTTCGCTGGGATTTCCGCGCACCGCCTTGAGTGTCGGGTCCGGCTCGTATTTATCGTCGAAGCCCGAGACCCAATCGAAGGCGAGGCCGGCCGCGTTCAAACCGCCCTGGGCCCAGCCGTTGTCGAAGCCAAGGTAGGCGCAGCCCAGATGATCCTTGCCGGCGGGGACGAACCAAAGGCGGGTCACGGGGTTGAACCAATCCTCATTGTTGAAGAACAGCGCGCGGGTCTCGCCGGTGAGCACGAAGATAGTACAGGCGTTCAGACGGAGCGGAGCTACGATCAACAGCGCGGCTGCCACGGCGGTGAAACCGGGGTTCTTCAGCAACTGGCGGCAGGCGAATTTGAGATTGTTCATGCTTTTCGGGAAATGGTTGGCCGTTCATTCGGCGCGCAGCGCTTCCAGGGGATCAGATTGAGCAGCGCGGCGGGCCGGGATGAGCAGCGCGGCTCCTCCGACCGAGGCCAGCAGCGCCACCACGCCGCCATAGATCCATGGGCCATAGGACGACGGGGCGAAGCCGGGGAGAATCGAGCGCAGCAGCATGGACGCGGCGATGGCCAGGACCACTCCGACGCCGAGTCCGACGGCGACCATCTTCACGCCCTGTTTCAGCACCAGCCGCAGGAGATCGTTCCGCGTCGCACCGATGGCCAGGCGCACGCCAAATTCCCGGGTGCGTAGTTTCACTCCCAGCGAAATGACGCCGTAGATGCCTACGCCAGCGAGCAGCAACGCGCCGACGCCGCAGACGACGAAGAGCGTGCCGAACGCGTTCATGCCCACGCGCTCCATCTCGACGATGGCCTGCACCGTCTGCAACTGGGCCACGGGCAGTTCAGGATCAAGGGCCGCAACGGCGTTGCGGATGGTCGGGGCGAAGCGCGCCACATCCCCCCGGCCGCGGACCAACAGCGTCATGGCGCGGTAGGCTGTCTGCGCCATCGGTCGATAGACCACCGCGCCGGGAGAATTCTGGCCGGCCTTCACGCTGCCCAGTTCGGGAACGATTCCGACGACGGTGATCCACGCGAAGGTGTTCGTGCCGTCCGCACCCAGGCGCAGACGCTTCCCGATCACGCTGCCTTCACGGCCAAACCGGTCGGCGAAGGCGGAGTTGACCAACGCGACGGGCAGGGTGGTCGCGGTGTCGGATTCGTTCAGGGTGCGTCCCGCCAGCGGGCCAACGCCGTAGGCATCGAGGAAGCCCGGCGAGACGGCTTCCAACAGGCACTCTGGCCGGTCGCCCCGCCGAGGATAGACGGCTCCCTCAAGCTCGATGCGGGGAACGTCTCTCAGTCTCATGGACTCAGCTGAAACCAGCGCCGATGCGTCCACTCCGGGAGCCGCTTTGAGGTGATCGACCAGTTGCCCGAAGAAGCGGGTTCGCACCCCGGCATCGTCGTAGCGCCGGTCGTCCAGCGCGATGCGGGCGGTGTAGATCGCCGCCGGATCATAGGGCAGCGACTTGTGATTGAAGGCGACGAGGACAGTGGCGAAGAGACCGGCCACCGTCACGAGACAGACCGAGAAGGCCATCTGCGCGTTGACCAAAACTCCGCTGAAGCGCGAAACCCGGCGTGCGCCACCGCCGTTCTCCTTGAGCGCATCGTTGGGGGCGACGCCGGCCGCTTTCCATGCCGGAGCCATGCCTGTCAGCAGGGAGGCGAGCAGGGCTACGGCGGCGACGAAGAGGAACACGCGGCCGTCGAGGTCGAAGTTCATCCAGAACGGTGCTCCGCCGGTCAGCGGCCGTTCCGTCATCATATAGCGCCAGATCAAGCGGGTGCTTCCGGCCGCGATCAACAGTCCGCCTCCGGCTCCGATGAGGGATACCAGCAGGCTCTCCATCAGCAGCTGTCGTAAGAGCCGTCCCCGGCTCGCGCCCAACGCGGTGCGGATCGCCATTTCCTTTCGGCGGTCGACAGACCGGGCGAGGACCAGATTGGTGACATTGGCGCAGGCCAGCAGCAGGACGAGGAAGGTTGCACCCAAGATGGCGGTGAGCATGAGCCGCAGGGCGTCTTTGACGCTGCGTTCCGCGAAGGGGACGACCTCGACGGACTGAACCTTTCCGGAAGCATCCAGCTTCGTATCCGCGTCCCAGACGAACGCGCCGGCATTGGGGTTCGCGCTGGTGCCCGCCGCTTCTTGGAGGCGGCGCCCGATGGCGACGAATTCGTCGGCGGCAACGCGGGCGGTCGTATCCTGCCGGAGCCGGCCGAAGACGAAGCCTCCAAGAACCGGTTCATCGGCCCGACGGGGGGTCCAGAGCTCCTGGTTGAACGGGAAGCCGAATCCCTGCGGCATCACTCCCGCGACCGTGCAGTGATCGCTGTTGACCTTGATCTCCCGGCCGATGACATCCGAAGCACGCTCGAACTCCCGTTCCCAAACGCCGTGGCCGATCAGGACAGCGCGCGGTGCGCCGGCGGCTCCGTCCTCGGGCAGGAAACCGCGTCCCATGGCGGGTTTGGCGCGGAGCACTTCCAGGAAGTTGTCCGAGACGATGGCCGCCGGGTAGCGGCTCACGTAGGCGCCGACCCGGACATTTTGCGGCGTGGGCAGGGCGAAGGCGATGATCTCGCAGCTCTTCTGCTGACGGGCGAAGTCGTCGAAGCGGGTCGCGGGAACGCCGATGCTGACGATGCGTTTGGCGTCCTCGAACGGCAGCTGACCGTAGGCCACGCCGTTGATCATCGTGAAGAGCGTGGTCACGAACCCGATGCCGAGGGTGAGCGTAAGCACGGCCACGGCGGTGAAACCGGGATTCTTCAGCAGCTGTCGGATCGCGTAGCGGAGGTCGTTCATGGGGAAAGCGGGGAAGGTATTCAGTAGTCAGTTTCCAGTGGTCAGTTGGAAGAGTCCCATCAAGGAGGAGTGTTTTACGGTTCCACTGACTGTCTGATCACTGATCACTGGTTACTGGCTCC
>JANNAJ010000615.1:0-2435 GCA_031384285.1 Verrucomicrobiota bacterium | reverse complement strand
TCCGGAAATCTCCCGCACGGCAGAAGGCAAGAGATGTCCGGGATATCACGTCGCGAACCTCCGGGCGCCCACTCGACTCAGCAAGGCAAAATCCAGGAAAGTTCCACGGCCATATCAAGTACATCGCCAAGCGCCGGAACGCGACGTGAGGCGGATCAATGAAGAGGGGAATCAGAAAACAGGAAGACGCACCACGTTTGGGACCGGGGCACTCCTTCTGCGCGGAGTTAAAAGGGTAGGGCGTGAGGCAAGGCATCCGCGCCAGGTCCGATGTGGCTCACGGCGGACCAGAAAGTCCGTCCTCCCAGGAAACAGCCGGCGACGGCGCGCGATGCGCTTCTCACCCCGAGGCTGATCGCCAACAGCCTCCTAGGTTGCCATGACACCCGATTTTTTGAGAAAGGCGCATGGCCAAACGTCAAAGCAGATCTGTTCTCTTCCTGCCTTCCTGCTTTCCAGATAATGTCACTTCACCCGATCAGTCATCATCGTCGCCGCCGAGCACGAAGGCGGCGCGGACCGGGCTGGGCATCGGGAGGTCCGGTCCCTTCACGGCGTGCCAGATCACCCGGTTGAGCAGCAGGTCGTCCGCGGCGTCTTCTTTGGTGAAATCCATGCCGGCGGATTCCTTGCTGCCCCAGGCGGAGGCCAGGTTCTTCTCGGTGCGGTCCACCGCGACCGGCAACGCACGGAAGGGACGCAGGTCCGCCTTCGCTTGGAACACGCCGTACATCGGCGCCGCCGCGGCATCGAACTGCGACATCGGCTTCAGCCCGAGGATGAGCTCCATCGTCCGCAACATCGAGCAGGTCGAGTACATCGTGGAATCGCGGTGATGCCGCTTGGCGTACGGGCTGGCGACGAAGGCGATCGAGCGGTGGGCGTCGACGTGGTCGGGGCCGTTCTGCGCGTCGTCCTCCAGGACGAACACCGCGGTCTGCGCCCAGAACTTGGAGCGGCTGACCGCCTCGATGAGCATCCCGAGCGCGAGGTCGTTGTCGGCGACCATGGCGCGCGGCGTGGCCTTGCCGACGGACGTGCCGTAGGTGTGGTCGTTCGGCAGCCGCAGGATCTGCAACCGCGGCATGTCGCCCTCGCGCTCGAAACGCTTCAGCTCGTCGGCGAACCTCTCGGCGCGCTTCACGTCGGGATAATCCATGTCCCAGGGGCGGAAGCCCGGATCGAAGTGCCCTTCCAGCGACGCCACCCGCGTGCGGACCGGCGCGTCGGGCGTGGCGCCCAAAGCGCAGAACTCCCCGTAGCTCCGGAAGCTCACGCCGGCTTGTTTGGCGCGGTCCCATAGGTAGCCGCTCACCGGCGCCGCGACCGCGAAGGAGCCCTCGCTGGGATAAGGGTACTTGCCCTTGCCTTTGTGGCCGTAGTTGAGCGGCCAGGTCTTCTCCACGAAATCCGTGGCGTAGGCGCCCATCGTCCATTCATGGCCGTCGGCGCTCACCTCGCCGTCGACGTAGAAGTTGTCGAGCAGCACGAACTCGCGCGCCAAGGCGTGGTGGTTGGGCGTGACGCTCTCGCCGAACAGGCAGAGCGACGGATCGCCGTTGCCCTCGGGCATGTCGCCGAGCACCTGGTCGTAGGTGCGGTTCTCCTTGATCACGTAGATGACGTAACGGATCGGGCTCTTGCCTCCGACGCGCGACGGGACGGGGTTCTCGCGGCCGCGCTTCGCGGGCGGGGCGACGGACGGCTGCGGACTGCACTTGAAGGCGCGCGCCGTGGTGTCGCGCAGCTTCTCTTCGAGCGGCTCGCCCTTCTTCGGCAACGGGATGATGCTGAGCGTGCCCTGGAACAGCCCGCCGATATATTCGCGGATATCGGACGCCGGCTCGCGACCGGGCTGCGGGCCGTTGCGGTTCGCGTGCGAGATCAGGCCCTTGCCGTTCGCGACCAGCAGGTTCTTGCCGTCGGGCGTCACGCGCACCGAGGTGGGATACCAGCCGACCGGGATGAACCCGAGCGAACGGGTCTTGCCCGCTGCCGCGACCTCGAAGACGGCGACGTTGTTGTTCCCCGCGTTGGCGACGAACAAGAGGTCCTCGTCCGGCGACAAGGCGAGCGAGTTCGGCGTCGAGCCCGGCATCGCGTCCGACGACATCGCGGACGACAAGGTCTCCAGCACGCGGCCGGTCGCGGTGTCGATCACGCTGACGGAATTGCGCGCCGCGTCGGCGACGTAGAGCCGTTGGCCGGACCGCGTGAGCAGCATCTCGCACGGATGCTCCTCGGTCTTCCAACGCGCCTGCACCGCCCCGGTCGCGACATCGAGCACCGCGACCTCGGACCTCGCCCACAAGCTCACGTAGAGCCGGCCACGCGCTTCATCGAGCACGCACGCGTAGGGGAACGGCGCGTCGGCCGGGATGGTGTCGCGCTGCGCCGCGGAGCGTTTCTCGGCGGCCGCGAGGTCCGGATCCGAG
>JANNAJ010000593.1:0-1712 GCA_031384285.1 Verrucomicrobiota bacterium | reverse complement strand
CCGGTTTCAACCTTCATGGCTGGTCCGACGGCGAACTCCATCCGCACCACCGTGCCGCCGCCGGGCGCGGATTCCACCGTGCACGTCCCGCCCAGCTCCGCCGCCCGCTCGCGCATGGTCAGCAGCCCGAAGCCGCCGCCGTTCGCCTTCGCGGGATCAAAGCCCTGGCCGTCGTCGTGGATCTCCAGCCGGAGCGCCTGGGAGGAACCCGCGGTCTGGAGCGTCACCGCGATGTGGTTGGATCGTCCATGCCGCACCGCGTTCGAGATCGCCTCGCGCGCCACGTTGACGAGTTGGACCACGGTCCGGGCCGGTAGCGCTTCGGCAGCCGGGTCCACCGACAAAGCGAACTCCACCGGCGTGGTCCGCCGCAACCGCACCAGCAGATCGTCCATGGTCTGCGCGAAGCTCCGGTGCGTGAGCGGCTCGTCCTTCAACGCCAGCAGGAACTCGCGCAGCTCCACGATCGTCTCCTGGACCAGCCGCTGGCCCTCTTCCAACCCTTGGGCGGTCTTGTCCGCCGGGTCGCGCAGGTGCCGTTGCGCGTGCTGCAGGTGCAGGCCCACCGCGTAGAGGCTCTGGATGGTGCCGTCGTGCAGGTCGCGAGAGAGACTTTCGCGGTCGTGGTTCAGCCGGGCCAGCTCGACGTTCGCCGCGCGCAGCTGCGCCGCGCTCTCCGTCTGCTTCTCCCGCCCCCGCACCTGCACGAAGAGCAGCGCGGCGGTCAACAATGCCAGGCCGCTCCCGGTGCCGGTGATGATCCACGGCCAGCGGCGCAACGACCGTTCCTCGAAGGCGCGCGAGCTCCAGCAATCGAGCCAGAGCCGGTAGTGGAAGAGCCGGATCTCGCGTGTCGTGGAATGCGCCGCCTCCGGCCGTCCGCCGGCGTCGGGATGGATCTGCCCGCCGTCGAAGGCCAACTCGTGGCGACGTTCCTCCGACTGGCCCGTGAAGAGACGGAAGCCCAGCTGTGGCGTGCCCTTGCCCAGCCGTTCTTGCAGCCAGCGGCCCAGGTCCACGCTGGCGAACGCCACTCCGGACCAGTTGGCCTCAGGCAACGGCTGTTGGTGCCCCCGCGCCACGGCCACCTGCGCGGAGTAGATCCGCAGGCCACGGACCGGTACCCCGTACCAGCCGGCCGGGGCGACCTCGAGCAGCCCCGACGACATGATGCCGCCGCTCTCGATGGCATCCTCGATCCGCACGGGTTCGGGATGGACCGATCGGTCGTCCGGCCGTGGGGCCAGCAGGTCCCGCCCTAGGATGCTGCCGTTGGTGCGCCATTTGTCGGCCGAAAGACGCCAGGGTTGATAGACCAACACCGGCAGAAGCGGTTCACCCGACAGGCGCTCGGGCCGTCCCTGCCGCGCCGCTGGGTCGGTCGGCCAGATATGGAACGGAAAGCCATATCGTCGGCCCCACTCTGCTTCCGCCTGCGCCACATCGGCCGGCAAGACTTTCTGCGCGTAGCCCAGCCCGACCAAGCCAGGGAAATCGTGCTCCACGCTGCGCGATGCCGTCCATCGCTCCCAGCGGGCCGGCGTCAGTTCCGGTTGTGTCGCCACCCAGTCGCGCGCGGCGTTCACCAGGTCGGCGACACGGAGGAAGTTGTCCCGGATCTCGTTCGAGAACCGCTGCGCCTCCGCCTCGAAGCGTTCCGAGTCCTGCCGCGCCGCCCGCAGCGCGACGCTCGTGGCCAGCCCCGCGGTGAG
>JANNAJ010000577.1:0-2998 GCA_031384285.1 Verrucomicrobiota bacterium | reverse complement strand
GTGGTACGCCCGGACCAGGAGGTCGCTCGACGCCTTGCTGGCGGAATAGGGCGAGTTCGGCGCGTACGGTGTCGTCTCCGTGAAGAGGCCGGTCGCACCGAGCGATCCGTAGACCTCGTCGGTGGAGACGTGGAGGAACCTCCGGTCTCCGGCGATGCCGTGCCAGGCCTCACGGACCGCTTCCAACAGGTTGAAAGTGCCGACGATGTTCGTCTGGATGAAGTCGCCGGGCCCGCTGATCGACCGGTCCACGTGGGATTCTGCGGCAAGATGCATCACGTGGGTGATGCCATGTTCGCGGACGACCCGCCGGACCGATTCCTTGTCCCGCAGGTCCACCTTCTCGAACACGTACTTCGCGTCCTGGTCGACGCCGCGCAGGTTGGAGAGATGCCCGGCGTACGTCAGGCAGTCGAGGTTGACCAAGCGGGTCACCTCAGGACGGCCGATTATATGACGGATCAGGTTCGAGCCGATGAATCCGGCACCGCCGGTGACCAGGAGGTTCATGCTAGGATAGGATTGAATGCTTAGAGCCTGTCTGAAAAGTAGGACAATTCCTCTGTCCTGTCTTTGCTGGGGCTTCCCGCCCGACCCGACAGGCTGTGCCACGGGCTGGAAGCCCGCAGGTAGACAGGCTGGAAGCCTGTCCTACTTGGAAGGCCGGCCTTTTCAAACAGGGTCTTACCCAGGACGATGCAGTAGAGATCGTGGTGGATTAGGCGACCGGCCTGTTGTGGCAGGCGGATCGGCCATCGCTCTGGGTGCGCCGGGAATGCAACTTTTGATGGGTGCGCTGCCGGTGCCGAAACTCGGCGGCACGTTGCCGCCGAGAACGGCCAAGTTGGCCGTGCCACCCGGATCCGTCTGCATGGTTTCGGCTTAGTACCGGCCATGGCGGATGCAACGGTTCAGCGGGATCCTTCGGGCACCCAGTTCTTGAGCGAATGCTCCAACGCCTCGTCGACCGAGCGGATGCGGATGCCGGCGGCGAGGAGCTTCCCGGCATCGAGCACGCAGTTGGAACGGGGCGTCTTCGCGGCGACCTGGTAGAACTCCGCGTCATCGCTCCAGTATTCGAACGAGCGATGCGGTGCGACGTGCTTGCGGACGAGCTCGACAACGTCGCGCGTGGTCACCCACCCGGGATTGGTGACGTTGTAGATCCCCCATGGGACCCGCTTCTCCCAGCAGTCGAGGCAAGCACTCGCGTAGTCTCCGCGGTGGGAGACGGAGTTCACGTTGTCGTACACTTTCGCGTAGCGCTGGACTTTGCTGAGATAGTTGCGCGCTCCGTCATGCCCGTCGAACGGTATCCGCAGGCGCCAGACATAGCTTTCGCCGAGACCGACAACCGCCTCTTCGCCGAGAGCCTTGGTCCCGCTGTAGAAGCTGCACGGTGGCGCACGGAAACTGAAATTCGGGGCGTCCTCTTCGGTGAAGCCCCGCAGCCGTCCGCGGTCTGCTCTGATGGTCGCCAGCAGGTCGGGACGCATGAGGTCCTTCACCGTGCACCATCTCCCATCGACGTCGCGGATCTTCGCCCCGGTGTAGATGCATCCGGAGGACACGTGGCCCCACGGGATACCGGCGGCCGCGCAGGCGTGGGCGATCGTCTGCGGCAACAGGGCGTTGCCGAGCAAGGTGTCGGCCTTGGCGGTCTCGCAGGCGTCGACGTTGGGCCGTCCGGTGAAGCCGGCGCAGTTCACCAAGAACTCCGGCTTGGTGCGGCGGAGCAGGTCCAGCAACGGGCCGAAGCGGGTGTAGTCGGTCTCGCTGCGCGAAACCGGCCTGAAATCGCGTCCGCGCCGAGCCAGCTCTTCCGCGAAGGCGGTGCCGATGTAACCTGTGGCTCCGAGGAGTAGGACCATCTCCGGTAATGGGTTAGTTCGCGCGGGCCTCCGTGACCACGCTCTCGAGGTAGGCACGGTACTCGCAGTTCGGGATCGTCGCGATGACTTGCTCCAACCCGGCGAGCGTGAGGAAGCCTCGGCGGAAGGCCGCCTCCTCCGGGCAACCGACCTTGATGCCTTGGCGTTTCTCGACGGTCTGCACGTAGGCGCTGGCCTCGTGCAAGCTGCTGCTCGTGCCGGCGTCGAGCCACGCGAAACCGCGCCCGAGACGGAAGACCCGGAGGGTGCCGCGCCGCAGATATTCGAGGTTCACGTCGGTGATCTCCAGCTCGCCGCGCGCGCTCGGCTTCAGGTCGCGGGCGATCTGGACGATCCCGTTGTCGTAGATGTAGAGCCCCGGGACGGCGTAGTTGGACCGCGGATGCTTCGGCTTCTCCTCGATCGACACCGCCTTGCCGGACGCGTCGAACTCGACCACCCCGTACCGTTCGGGATCGAGCACCCGGTAGCCGAAGACCGTCGCTCCGGTGGTGAACTCCGCGAAGGCACGCAGGAACGTGTCGCCTCCCCAGAAGATGTTGTCACCGAGGATCAAGCTCACCGCATCCGGGCCGATGAAGGTGTCCGCGATACGGAACGCTTGGGCGATGCCGGCCGGCGATGCCTGCTCGCGGTAGTCGATGGTAGCACCGAACCGCGACCCGTCGCCCAGCAGTTGCCGGAAACGGGGCAGGTCCTGCGGCGTCGAGATGAGGCAGATCTCGCGGATGCCGCCCTCCAGCAACGTGGTGAACGGATAGTACACCATCGGCTTGTCATAGACCGGTTGGAGCTGCTTGGACGCGACCATGGTCAAGGGATAGAGCCTCGACCCGGCTCCGCCGGCTAGTATGATACCTTTCATCGTGTCTCCGATTGTCGGGATTTTCGGCGCTCAGGGACTGATTTCGCCATCCATGGCACGACGGCGGTCTTCGCGCTGGCCATGCGTTCCTGCCCCATCCGGCAGGGGCTCAGAAGAACTTCTCGGCGATGGGGAGCAGTTTCTGCACACGGTTCTGCATCGTGGCCATGTGCGCCAGCCTCGCCTTGCAGAAAGCGTGGTCCTCCTGCGACAAGGCGCCGCTCTTGCGGTCCGCCTCCAG
>JANNAJ010000537.1:0-1500 GCA_031384285.1 Verrucomicrobiota bacterium | reverse complement strand
CGCCGCGCCAGTTCCGCGCCGAGCCGTCCGGTCTCTCCGGCGCCCAACAGACAGAAGCAGTCTACGAGCGCGGCGTTTTCGCTGCCGTCGTAGTCGGTTGTCACCACTTCGCCGATGAACTTCCCGAGCAGCGCGACGTCGCCCAGTTCCACCAATAGCCTCAGCATCACGTCGCGCTTCTGGGGTCTGGCGGGCCGCCGGTAGCCACCTTGCTCCTGCGAGGTTTTCCAGGCCCTTGCCAAAAACCGAGCCATCGCCACCGCTTCTTCGCGCACGTCCCGGGAACCGGCTCTCCCATCACATGCCGCGACGAGTTCCTGAAGGAACGGCAGCGTCGCGTCCACGCCCGCTTGCAGCAACACCTCCGCATGACGCTCGCGTCGCCAGATGACCATTGCCGCGCGATGATACGAACGCTCGAAGCTCGCGCCTTCATTGCCGCTGGCTTCCATGAGGCGCTGCTCATCGGGTTTCTCATCGTCGAGCGCACCGGCGGGAAGGAGTTCGCCAGGCTCGACCGGGATCTCCCCGAACTCCACCGGCTGGTCACGCACATCACGCCACTGGTCGACGTGGCGCCGCGATTCGCACACTTCGATCACTTCAAAGGCGTCGCTGCCGGCCTCGTCGACGCCCTCCTCGTCATCGCGATACCATCCTCGGCCACGGCCACGGCGGTTTTCATACTCCGGCTGCGCAGCGCCCGACTCCTCGATATGCACGATGCCCAGATGCGCCGCGCACCCCGCCCGCTCCGCCGCTTGTGCCAGCACCTTCGCCCGCGCCGCATCGGCGGACTTCAACCCCGCGAACGACAAACCCTCCGGGCTGTACTGGTGCTCCAATAGCCAAGCGATCTTCACAGCCGTCGCGGATCCGGAGAGATTCTTCTCCAGCAACTCAGCCGCAGCCGCGATCTGCCGCTCGTGATCCGGCGCGAGAAGTGAAGCGCCTTTTCCTCTCGCACCTCGCTGATGGATGAGGTTGTAGACCAAGCAGACGCGGTTCCCTTCGGAGATGGGGCGCACCTCGTGCTCGCAATCCGCGTAGAACGCCGCGAAGCGGACTTCCGACACCTCCGAGCTGGTCATGTCCACGGAGACTTCGCGGTCCGCGTGGCGGATCACCAGTTCACCCCCTCGATGCGGCGACGGCAACACGACCACCATCGTGCCGAACATCCCGCCTGCCTTCTCCGTGTCGCGATGCGTGAGAAAAAATCCGCCCGTGTCATACACCAGCAGCTTGTAGAGCTCGGCGGACACCGCCATCCCCTCGCAGCCCAGTCCGGCGACGACCTGCTTGAGGATCTTCTCGAAACTCAACGCCCACGACTTTCCACCGAGACGCACCTTCTCCGGGGAAAGCTGCCACACCTTGCGCACCGATTCGTCGAGGATGGTCTCTTCGCCGCGACCGTAGGGCGCGCGGTTCGCCAGCGAGACCAATGACGCGATCTGACCCGGAGGGACGGGGAATGACAACACGCCCACGCCGGCG
>JANNAJ010000530.1:0-2343 GCA_031384285.1 Verrucomicrobiota bacterium | reverse complement strand
GCGTTCAACACAACAAACTGAAAGCACCATGCCCAAAATGTCCTGCCTCGTCGTGGCCGAGCGAAAGAACGAGTACCCCGGGAAACGGGGATTCGTCTCGGACCGTCTGCTGACCCTCCTGGACAACGAAACCACGAAGGGCGCCCGGTTCCGGGTCACCTTCGAGCATCGCATGAGCGATGACGAAAAGCGCAAATACGAGCCGGACGCGTTGACCGGCAAGAACATCGATTACGGCTTCACGAACGTCGGCAGCTTCCAAGGCGGACGGCTGTCCTTCGAGGGCGCAATCCTGGCGACCCCGGCCGCGAAGTAGGTTCTTCCCCCCTCCCTTGTCCTGGGGAAACCCGGGGCAAGTGGGGGCGCAAGCCCTGAAAACAGGTTGTGACAATAGCAGATTCCAGCACGGGCTTCGGTCTGGCGAGTGGCCGGGTGGGCAACCACCCGGAGCTTGAATTGATCACGCGCTATCCATCGTGGTGTAATTTCGGGACACTCACCTTCAAAGGTAGTGCAGCTCCGAGCGATGCGGTCAGATACAAATTAGCGTTCGCGTTCCTCCGTGCGGTCGCGGTGCTAGGGAAGCAACCTTTCTCCCGTCTCATTTGGGTCCTTCGAGACGAGCTGGGGGAGATAACCTCAAGGCCCCATTTCCACGTCCTTCTGGGGAGGACACACCTGCCGCTGAACCCTTCGACCAACTTCCGGCTGATGTCGGGATGGGAGAAGATCGGCGGAGGAATCGCCCGCATGTCGATATTCAATCGCGCTCTAGCTGGCGCGGAATACGTCACGAAGTGCTTGTCTGGTGAGAGCGCTCGCGGTGCCAGTCAATACGAACTGGACAAGTTCGGATGGACCGAGAGGCCACCGATCTTGTCGGACTCCCTGAGGGACTACCTGAAACGCGCGAGTGTAGTCGGAGCGCGACCAGGCGGGACGGTCCAGGTGCCAGGCGCGGAAGGAAACCGTGTCCGCCCGATAACAGGACACCCGATCACCAGCACAAGCGACGGACTCCGGCCGCGAGGCCGGGCAAACGATAAACCCCACGGTGACTTGATGGAGCGCAGCTCCCTGTTGTGGCGACTCGGGCGACATGCCTACGGGTCCGACCGCAACGGTCACCGCGGCTGAATAGAAGGACGGGGTAGAACCCGGCTCGAACACTAAGTTTGCAGGTCCCCGCGGTCGTCGGGAGTGAGTGGGAGCGTCGGACGTCCTGTCATGGGAGCCGGACGACGCCGAACGGAGCGGACCAGGAGGAATCCCCCGCACGGCCCGCTTCCTGGTGCCCGTGAGCCACACAGGGCGCGTTGTGAAACACCTCCGGGGTCCCCGACGCCCCCGGCCCGCCGCGCCAGCGGCGGCCGGGGGCAGGCGGGGTCGCTTGAATGGATTGTTGTGCCCAGACGGGACGGACGTACGGGAGAGGCAATAGGAGACAGCACGATGAAGAGAACGATGAGGCTGATCGGGTACGGGTTCGGGCTCTGCAAAGCCGTTGCTCTGCGGCTTTGGTTCTTCGTGGTCTTCTGCCTGGCCTTCGCTGGGTGCATCGCGATGGCGGTTGCGGTGGTCGTCCTCCTTCGCGTCGTGGTTGCGGCCTTGTGGGATGTCTGACCATGCGAGCCCTGATCGCAGCGCAGACCTGGTCGGACTTCGAGAGCCTCATCGATAAGACGGGGCCGCTGGTCACCTTGTCGTTTGCGGCAACGGGTATGGGTGTCAGTCGGCGATGGGTTTACCAGATGGCGGACGAAGGGCGGCTCTCGGTGTACGCCGTCGAAGGGCAGTTCTTCGTTGCGGCGAGGGATGTCGTCCTGATGCGGAAGCGGGCAGGTCACTTCACGACCTGTGAAGTGACGGACCTCGAGGTGGCGGCGTAAGTTCAGCGGTCGGATAAACCGACCGGCCCAACAAGGCCGAGTGGAAGGGGACCGGATATGCCAGAGATCGGAATCAATGTCAGCCAGGCGGGGCTCGTTGTGGCGGGCTTCGCGGTGGCGTGGGTCTGTGCCGTCCTCGGTGCGGGAACCCGGTTGATCCTGTCGACGGCCTCAACTCACCGGAACCCGGAAACGGAAGTCTGAAAGGAAGTCAAAGTATGGATCGCAACAAATTGATGCCGGGCGGCGTGTCCGCTCTGCGCAAAGAACTCCAAGAATCCGCCGAGCAGATGCGGCGCTTCGGCCTCGCGCTCCTCGCGATGGCTGTCCGTTCCCGGAACGCCGTCGCGGCGTTTGCCCTGATGGTGTGGTTCCTCGTCACCGGCGACGCCCGGGCCGACTACTCGGGTTTCGTGACCTTCACGAACGGGACCGTCGAGTTCACCCCCGGAGT
>JANNAJ010000521.1:0-2191 GCA_031384285.1 Verrucomicrobiota bacterium | reverse complement strand
CGGCAAGATCACCAACGAGTTCGCCGTGGGCCCGCTCCGGAGCAACGTCTATGGCACCATCGCCATGGCCAAAGTCGGCGGAGACCCGAACTCCGCCACCTCCGAGTGGTTCCTGAACCTCGCCGACAACTCGGCGAACTTGGACACGCAGAACGGTGGTTTCACGGTGTTCGGCCGGGTTCTGGCCGGCACCAATGTGCTGAACATCTTCAACGGGTTCTCCACGGTCCAGACGCAGCAGACCAACCGGCTCGCTAACCTGACCGGCACGATCTTCCCGTTCGATTCCCGCCCCAATCCGCCTGCGTTCCCGCTGTTGACCTTGCCCACGGCATTCGCGGGTGTGTTCACCAACTTGGTGTTTCTGGAGATCAGCGAGATCCCGTTGCGCGCGGAGCCGTTGGCTGGCGGAGGGCACGGGCTAAGCTGGAACAGCGTGGCTGGGATCACAAACCGTGTGGAGGTCGCGACCAGCCTGCCCCCGGTGTGGCTCCCGCTCACCAACGTGGTGCCGACGGGAACAGATTCGACGGCCTCAGACCCGACGGGAGGCACCACCTCCAACCGGTTTTATCGTGTCTTGGTGGGCAACTGAGGCCCTGCCCCGCCTCCGCGCTCAGACGGAGATGCCGGCCAGCACCGCATTGATGTCGGCATCGGGCACGCGCTGGCCCCAGACGACGTCGCCGAGCGCCTTCACCAGCACGAACTTCAGCTCGCCGCCCGCCACCTTCTTGTCGAGGCGCATGGCGTCGAACAACGCTTCGCGCTTCTTGGGCACGACCTTCATCGTCACCGGCAGACCGGCCTTGGCGAACAGGTCGCGGACGCGGTCGGCGTCCTTCTCCGGGAACGCGAGCAGCCGCGCGGACAAGCGCGCCGCCGCCACCTGGCCGATGCTGATCGCCTCGCCGTGGAGATATTCGCCGTAGCCGGAGACCACCTCGATCGCGTGGCCGAGCGTGTGGCCGAAGTTCAGCGAAGCGCGCAGGCCGGATTCCGTCTCGTCGGCCGCGACCACCTCGGCCTTGATCGTGCAGCAGCGGGCGATGACGTTCGTGAGCGCCGCGGCGTCGCGGGCGAGCAGCTTGTCGAGCTCCTTCTCCAGGCGCTTGAACAGCTCGTTGTCGCGGATGACTCCGTACTTGATGATCTCGCCGAAGCCCGCGCGGAACTCCCGCTCCGGTAGCGAGGCGAGGGTGTCGAGGTCGCAGAGCACCGCGCGCGGTTGGTGGAAGGCACCGACCAGGTTCTTCCCGGCCTTGAGGTTCACCCCGACCTTGCCGCCGACGGAGGAATCGACCTGCGCGAGCAGCGTCGTGGGCACCTGGACGAACGGGATGCCGCGCAGATAGGTCGCGGCGACGAAGCCCGCCAGGTCGCCGACCACGCCGCCGCCGAGCGCGACGACGAACGACTTCCGCTCCAGCCGCTTCATCGCCAGCTGGTCGTAGCAATCGGCCACCACCTTGAAGGACTTCGCGGTCTCGCCCGCCGGCACGGTGACGACGCTGGGCACGAAGCCGGCCATCTTCAGGGCCTTCACCGCGTCGTTGGCGAACCTCGGCCCGACGTTGGTGTCGGTGATCACCACGCAGCGCTCGCCGAGCTTCAGCCGGCGGCAATGGTCGCCCAGTTTGGCGATGAGCCCGTTGCCCACCGTGATGGTGTACGACCGCTCCCCAAGGGGGACCTGAACCGAACGCATGGCCGTACCCTAGCGAGGACCGGCCCCGGGGAAAAGCAGGAAGCCGGGGCCATTCCAGGCGGGCGCGAACGGTGCCTCGCCTCAGCGGAACCGACGTGCTGCCGAGCGTCCCGCCGGCAGGGAGGCGCTTTCCAGCGGAACGCGTCCTCTCCCTTTCCAGGCCCTCTTCGCGAGGTCGCCCCTGCCGGCAAGATGCCGGTAGCACGTACCAGCAAAATGGCCTGTCGGATTTCCATCGCGGCGGGTGTTCCTTGGTGACGACGCGATGAACGAAACCCCCGACCATGAGCTGCTGCGCCGCTACGCCGAACAGGGCGCGGACGCGGCGTTCACCGAACTGGTGCGACGCCACTGCGACCTCGTCTGGGCGGCGGCACGACGGGTCAGCGGCGATACGGACCTCGCGCGGGACGTGGCGCAGACGGTCTTCACCGACCTCGCCCGCAAGGCCGACAAGCTCCCTCCGGGCACGGTGCTCGCCGG
>JANNAJ010000514.1:0-2942 GCA_031384285.1 Verrucomicrobiota bacterium | reverse complement strand
CCCATCGAGAGCGCCGCGGAGCACACCGGACCGCCCGCGGGCTCGTCCCGGACTGCCTCCGGTGGATCACCGACCCACGTAAGGCGCAGCCAGAGCACGTGCCCGGTCCGAATAGGCGTGTCGGACCACAGGTTCCAAGATCGCGCGGACGGTGCGATCGGGACCGCCGATACGGCGGAGGCCATCGCGATACGCCACCCACGGTTCCGTCGGAAGCTGGGACCAATCGAAAGCCGGCGTCGACGTCTCGCCGGCCGCCGATCCACCGGAGGCGGTCCGGGACGAGCCCGCGGGCGTTCCGGCGAGCTCCGGGGCGCTTTCGACGGGCAGTGCCGCCACCCGGACGGCGGACAGCGGTTCCCGCCACGCGAGGGCGAGCAGCAACAGCGCGTTCAGCGCGAGCGACAGCACGATGGCGGAGGGCCGTCTCATGGCTGTCGCCAAGCCTCCCGGATCGCGGTGTCCACCCAGGCGTCGATCGCGCCGTCACGCCGCGCCGCAGGTACTCCTGCCAAGAGCTCCGCGAGGCGGCGGCGGAACTCGGCGCGCCGTTCCTGCACCGCGTGCCGGACGGCTTCGCGGTCCGTGTCCCAAGCGCTGCGCAGCCCGGGAAGTTCGGCCCGGAGCTCTTCCATCACTTGATGGACTTGGGACGCGGTCCCGGCCGGTTGCTTGAAGTCCTTGGCGAACTGCTCGGCATGTTGGAAGGCCGGATCGACCTGCGTTTGCCAGTCGGCGAAACGTTCGTCACCGAGCAGGGCACGCGTCCTTGCAGCCGCTTCGGCCTTGCCGCTCTTCGCCGGTGCGTCGTCCAAGAGTTTGGAGAACTGCATCAACTCGTCCAAAACGCTGGTCTCGCCATCCCGCCCGATGCGGCAGAACTCGCGCAGCTCGCTGGCGGTCAGACCGAGGCTCGCCATGCGGTCTCCGCGGCCCATGGCTTCATGTTTTACCATCGCGATGATCCGGAGCTCCAGCTCGTCGCGGTCCACGCCAGGAAGGATCCGATCCAGACGCGCGGCGAAGGCGTCCCGCTCGCGGCGGATCGTCGCGAGGTCCTCGGGCAAGGGCACACCGTCGATGCGTTCCTGCCACCATTGGCGCCGGGTCTCTGCCTCGGTGATCAGGGTCAGGAGACGGCTCTGGCGATCGCGACCCAAGAAACCGGTCAACAACTCGATCACAAGACGTGAGGACGGGTTGTCGAAGTCCTTGGGTTCCCCCGGGCCGCAGGCGAGTTCGGACAGCAGACGGTCCCGTTCCTCGGTCAGCGCCGCTCGTTGGTCGATCGATCGGCGGCGCTGGTCCCGTCGCCGGTCGCCGGTGGCCCAGAAGTCGCCGATGAAGCGCGCCTGCTCCTGTCGGACCGCGTGATCCCGCTCGATGACCGGGCGCAGGATGTCGCACACCGTCTCGTCCGGACATCCGACGCGGCGCAGGTTCGCGGCGAACTCGGTGAGATTCGTCGACTCCAGTCGCGACCAGACCGAACGCTGCAGCGGCTGCGATGGGCGCGGACTCTCGGGCGTCCCATCGCCGCGGAGACCGGCCGAACTATCGCTGCCCGGTCGGCCTGGCTCCCGTTCCTGTCCTCCGGAGAAGGCGCGATGGACGGCCGGCCAGGCCAGCCCGATCGCGAGCGCCACGTTGAGCAGGATGCTGCCCGCGAGCACGCGCGTCCGGAAGCGGCGCGCTTCCGGCGCTCCGGAAGTCGACGGCGCGGCAGGCATCGGCCCGCTGCATCGCCGAGCGGTCGGCCGCTGGCAAGACGCATTGCCGCAGCCTTGGATCCGCGGTCCGGGCTAGGCCGGCAGATTGTCCAGGGCGGCCTGCGCCTGCTTCTCCTTCACCTGCCAATCGAGCAGACGTTGCCGGTGCTCCTCGAGCACCTTGGCCGGGACCTTCTCGGCGAAAGCCGGGTTGGCGAGCTTCACCTGCACCTTGTCGATCTCGCCGCGGATCTTCTCCAGCTCCTTGCCCAAGCGCTCGCGCTCGGCGGCGTAGTCCACCAGGCCGGTCAAGGGCAGGAACAGCTCTCCCAGCGCGTTCGCCGCCATGGGCGTGCCCTTCTCGGCCACCCAACCGGCGGCGACGACCTCGACAACCTCGGCGTTGAGCAGGAGCTTGACGACCTCGACCTCGGTGGACGGCAGCTCGCCGGCGGGACGCAACACGAACTTCACCTTCTTCGCCGGATCGATCTTGCAATCCCGGCGCAGCCCGCGGCCGAGCGCCACCAGGTCGTACTTCGACTGCGCGACCTTGTCCGCGGTCTCGTCGAGGCCGAAGTAGGTCTTCTCCTCGTCGCTGAACGCCTTGGGCCACGCGGCGAACATGATGGTCTCGCCGCCCTGTTCCGCGGGCATGTCGGCGCTGAACCCCATACCGTGCCACAGCTCCTCGGTGATGAAGGGCAGGAACGGATGGAACAGCCGCAGCAGATGTCCGAGCGCGAAGTCCATCACCGCCAGCTTGTTCGCCTTGAGCTTCTCGTCCGTGCCGTAGAAGGCCGCCTTCGACGCCTCGACGTACCAATCGCAGTACTCGCTCCAGAAGAACCGGTAGAGCGCCGCCGTCGCGTCGCTGAACTTGTAGTCGGCCATCGCCTGCGTGACCTCGCGGATGGCTTGGTCGAGCCGCAGCAGGATCCACCGGTCGTCCGCGGTCAGCAGCGACGGATCGATCTCGCCCTCGATGGCGCTGTCGGCGGTGCCGACCATCTGCCGGAAGCGGCAGGCGTTCCACAGCTTGTTGCAGAAGTTGCGGCCGAGTTCGACGGTCTGCTCGTCGAAGAGCACGTCCTGCCCGAGCGGTGCCGCGCGCATCACGCCGAACCGCAGCGCATCGGCGCCGTACTTGGCGATGAGGTCCAGCGGGTCCGGCGAGTTGCCGAGTGACTTCGACATCTTGCGGCCCTGCTTGTCGCGGATGATGCCGGTGAA
>JANNAJ010000430.1:0-2446 GCA_031384285.1 Verrucomicrobiota bacterium | reverse complement strand
CGATCATCACCACCGTCAGCATCGCGATGTGGCGCGCTCGCAGCGGAGGCATCCATCCGCGTCCGGCCCGGCCGCTCCGCACCGCCCGCACGCCCAGGACGAGCACGATGGGCAGCTGCGCGACGACGAGCGGGTTCAGCGTCCATGCGGTCCGCAGGTCGCCGTGGAGCAGCGCGTGCAGCGCCCGCGTCGTGCCGCAGCCCGGGCAGAGAAGTCCGGTGGACTGGTGGAGCCAGCAGCGCGGATAGAAGAACTGTCCCTGCGGTTCGGCCCCCCAGACCACGGCCAGCACGCCGATCGCGCCGGCGAGCGCGAGCCATCCCCGCCAAGCCACGCCGGGCCGCGGGCCTGCGGACCCATCGAGCCGTGGCGGTACCGGCATGGCGACAGGCGGGGCCACCTTCAGCGGAAGGCGGACTTCATCTCGGGTTTGTTGAGCTGGATGACCGCCCAGATGCCGATGGGCAGGCCGATGAAGCAGCAGCAGCTCCCGCACGGCAGCATCACCAGGATGGCCGAGGCGAGGGCGAGCCCCCACGACTGCAGCTTCATCATCTTGAGCCCGCCCACGAGGATTACCGAGTTCACCACCAGACCGAGCGTCAAGCTGAAGAGGTCGCCGAGACCGAGACCGGCGGTCTTCGCGGCCTCCATCTGCGCCTTCTGGTCTGCGGGAAGCTGGACGTTCATCTTCTCGAAGAACTGGAGCATCGTCTCCATCATGGTCGCCTTCAGGAAAGGCCCCATCACGGTGAACAGCAGGCCGAGCGCGCCGAGGATGACCAGCAGGTTGGCCGGTACCTTCAACCGCTCCATGAGGATCGCCGGATCCTCGACGACCGGCGCGGCGACGTATGCCGCGGCCGGAGGCGCGGAACCACCGCCGGCCAACGCCGCGGCGAACTCGGGGAACTCGGCCAAGGGCCGCCAGCCGGGCGAAGCGACGTCCTCGGCGAGCGAGGCACGGTTCAGCCGGTTCTCGCGGATCCATTGGTGGACCTGGTCCGCGGTGATCGGACCGTACTCGTTGTTGTCGGCTCCTCGGATCTTGTACATGGCGGTGAAGGGGTCGGAAGCGGTCTCAGGTCTCAACCGGGGCGGGCGTGTCGCGGTAACGGTAGAACGAAGCGACCACGACGAACAGCACCGAGACCGCGAAGGTGAGCCCGGCGTAGAAGAAGAACCGGCCCGCCGAGACCGACGAATCGCCGTGCCCGCCGCCGGCCAGGGTGGTGATGGCGGCCACGCCGAGGTTGCCCATCGCGATGGTGAGCAGCCAGAAGCTCATGATGGTGCTCTTCATGGTCGGCGCCGCCTGCGTGTAGGCGAACTCCAGCCCGGTGGTGGAGACGAGGATCTCCCCCGTGGTCAGCACGATGTAGGGCACGGTCTGCCACAGCACGCTCAAGGTCTCGCCCGCCTCGATGCGTGTCTGGAGCCATCCGACGATGAGGTAGGAACCGGCGGTCAGGACCAGGCCCACCGCGATGCGGCGCAGCGAGGTGACCTTGACCCCGGCCTTCTCGATCGCCGGATAGATGCCCCAGTTGAGCAGCGGGATGAGGACCATCACCAGCAGCGGGTTCATCGACTGCATCTGCTCGGCGCCGATGGTGATCCCGCCGGCCTTCCATTCGGCCATCTTCGCGCCCTGGAGGACCCACGTGGAGTTCGATTGCTCGAAGAGCGCCCAGAAGGCCGGCACGAAGGCGAACATGCACAGGATCGGCGCGACCGAGCGCGCGGCGGAGATGTCGGCCGCGCTGAACTTGCCGGCGGCGCCTTTCCAGAAGCTGTCCGGCAGCTCATTGAACCGGAACACGGTCGAGACGATGACCAGCAGGTACCACAGCCCGATGCAGCCGAAGGCGGTGTACCCGACCGCCTTCACGAACGGCGTCGGCTGGTGCAGCAAGGAGACGACCACCAGGCCGGCCATGGCCACCATCGGCAGGACGATGGTGGTGAGGATGCTCTGCACCGCGAGGAGGCTGAAGCCGCCGGGCTGGTTGCGGAAGGCGGTCAAGAACACGGGCAGGAAGCCGGCGCTGCGGGTGTGCTTCGCGGGCGGGATGCGGACGTAGTGCCTCGAGCCCAGCCAGAAGACGAAGGTCGCCAATCCCATCAGGATGCCAGGGATGCCGAAGGCCCATCCATACCCGTGCGTCCGCGCGACCCAAGGGATGATGAGGAACGAGAAGAACGAGCCGAAATTGATCGAAAAATAGAACGCCCCGTAGGCCTTGCGCATCAGGTGTGACTGGTCGGCGGCGAACTGGTCGCCCACGAAGGCCGACACGCAGGGCTTGATCCCGCCGGCACCGAAAGCGATCAGCGACAGGCCGAAGTAGAGACAATAGAGCTTGGCGTCGTAGTGGGTCGGCTGGAACAGGTCGGCCATCGCCAGCACGCCGTGGCCGGCGCAGTAGAAGAGCGAGATCCAGAG
>JANNAJ010000401.1:0-2990 GCA_031384285.1 Verrucomicrobiota bacterium | reverse complement strand
CGCCGGCATCGGAGCTGCGGTCGCGGCGCGCGTGGAAGGTGATCGTGACCGGGTCCGCCGCGCCGCGGGAGACCGAACCGAACGACACCGCGGCGCAGGCGCAGAAGATCCCCGTGCCATCGTCCGTGAACGGTCGCATCGGCAGGGATGGCGACGTCGACCATTTCGCCTTCGAGGCCAGCAAAGGCACCACCTACGTCCTCGAGACCACCGCCGCGCGGCGCGGTTCGCCGCTCGACACCAAGATCGCCGTGCTCCGGCCCGACGGCAGCCCGGTCGGCAACGTGCAGCTGCGCGCGGTCCGCGATTCGGCGATCACCTTCCGCGGCACGGATTCGAACGGCACCGGCGTGCGGCTCGAGAACTGGGAAGAGATGGAACTGGACGAGCACCTCTACTTCGGCGGCGAGGTGGTGAAGCTCTTCCGCATGCCGCAAGGACCGGATTCCGACATGGTGTTCTACTCCGCGAACGGGAACCGACGCGCCTACTTCGGCACCACCGCGGTGAGCCATCCTCTCGACGAACCCGCCTACATCGTCGTGCCCGAACCGGTCGGCTCCCAGGCGCCGCCGAACGGTCTGCCGGTCTTCCGCGTCGACCACGAGAACGACGACGATCCGCTCCGTCAGCTGGGGACCGATTCGCGGATCCACTTCACCGCGCCGGAGGACGGCACGTTCGTCGTGCGCGTCGCCGATGCCCGCGGCTTCGGCGGCGATCGTTCGGCGTACCGGCTCGTCGTGCGCGAGGCCGAGCCCGGATTCCGCGTCGCGTTGGAGGGCGTCCCGTCGATGGTCGCGCCCGGCAGCGGGCAGAGCTTCAGCGTCTCGGCCGAGCGGATCGACGGCTTCGAAGGTGCCATCACGGTCGCCCTGGACCAACTGCCCCCGGGTTGGCGTGCTTCGACACCGCTCGTGATCGAGGCCGGCCATCCACGGGCCACCGGGACCCTGATCGCTGCGGCGGATGCGACGACACCGGGCGATGAGGCATGGGACGCCGTGACGGTCGTGGCCACCGGCGCGCCCGACGGACGTCCCGTCGCGATGGCCGCGGGCAACCTCGGCCGGCCCAAGCTCGCCAAGGACCCTGCCAAGCTGCTGGTCACGCTGCGGCCGGACGGCGTTCCTCCGGATGCGCCCGCGGTGATCGACATCGCTCCCGGCACGACGGTGACCGCGCGGCTCTCGGTCAAGCGGAACGGCTTCGACGGGGTGGTGCGCTTCGAGGTCGAGAACCTCCCCCACGGCGTCATCGTCGCGGACCTCGGGCTGAACGGGATCACGCTGCTCGAGAACGAGAGCGAGCGCACGATCTTCATCAACGCCGCGAGATGGGTCGCGGACCTCGACCGTCCGGTCCATGCGGTCGAGACCGCGACCGGCCGCCAGACGTCGATGCCGGTCACGCTGCGGGTCCGGAAAAAGATGGTCCAAGCAAAAGGTCCGTGACGTGGCCCGTCGGCGCGGATCGCTGTCGCATGCGGATCACGGCGGACCACAGCGGTTGACTCGCGGCGGCGATGCCGGGTAGCCACGCCGCGTGCCGGTCGTCCCGAACCCGTCGTTCCATCCACCTTGGTGGCTGCGGAACGCCCATGCCCAGACCATCTGGCCGTCGCTGGTCCGGAAGATCCCAGGCCTGAGCTGGCAGCGCGAACGCTTGGAGCTGGCCGACGGCGATTTCCTCGACCTCGACTGGTCGCGCGTCGGTTCGCGGCGGTTGGTCGTCGTGACGCACGGACTCGAAGGGAACTCGCGCCGCGCCTACGTCGCGGGCATGGCGCGGGCGGCGAACCGGCGCGGTTGGGACGCGGTCGCCTGGAATTTCCGCGGCTGCTCCGGCGAGCCCAACCGCTTGTGCCGCTCGTACCACAGCGGCGCCACCGAGGACCTCGCGGCCGTCGTGGCGCGCGCCACGCGCGACGGTGCCTACGATCGCGTCGCGGTGGTGGGTTTCAGCCTGGGCGGCAACCTCACGCTGAAATACCTCGGCGAGCTCGGCGCCTCGCCGGGCCTGGTATGCGGCGGGGCCGGGTTGTCCGTGCCCTGCGACCTGCGGGCCGCGGCGATGAAGATGGCCGGACCGGCCTGCGCCTTCTACATGCGGCGGTTCCTCCAGGACATGGGCGGGAAGATGCGCGAGAAGGCCCGCCAGTTCCCCGGCCGCGTGGACCTCGCGGCTCTGGAGGGCATGACGACCTTCCAGCAGTTCGACGACGCGTTCACCGGCCCCATGCACGGTTTCCAGGACGCGGAGGATTATTGGGCGAAGTGTTCCGCGAAGCGTTTCCTGCCGCGGATCCGGGTGCCGACCTTGGTGCTGAACGCGCTCGACGACCCGTTCTTGGCGCCGGAGTGCTTCCCGTTCGCCGAGGCGACGGCGAACGACCACGTGACGCTCGACGCGCCGTCGCTCGGCGGACACGTCGGTTTCGTCAGCGCGGGCGCGGATTACTGGAGCGAACGCCGGACCATCGATTTCCTCTCGGCGGCGTGATCTCCGGTCGTCGGCGAAGGCGTGTCGCGAAGGAGGGCGGCCTTCCAACCTTCGGACCGGCACGCCCCGGCGTTCAGCGGAACGCCGCCGGCACCCCGCCGACCTGGCGCACGACGCGTTCGTGCGCCGTCCCGGGCGTTACCTTGGCAGGACGCGAACGTTCCACCTTCACCGAGACGTGGCGCGTCTCCGGAAGGATGAACTTTTTCACCTCCACGCTGACGCTATCAGGCGAGAACTCGTCGAGGACCGATGCCGCGACATCGACGGCGAGCTTCTCGATGAGCTTCCAGCTCCTTCCCTCGCCCAACGTGAGCAATCGGCGGCTCACCGCGAAATAGTCCACCGTCTTCGTGAGGTCGTCGCCGGCCGCGGCCGCCGTGAAATCGCCGCGCATCTCGACGGTCAGGAGCAGCCGCTGCGGCGCGGCGCGCTCGGCGTCCGGCACGCCGACGTGGTAGCGGACTTCGAGGTCGACGATGGTGATG
>JANNAJ010000373.1:0-8100 GCA_031384285.1 Verrucomicrobiota bacterium | reverse complement strand
GCCGCCGCCCGGCCCCGCTCAGCGGCCGAGCACCTCGCGCAGCGCGGCGAGACAGCGGTCGTTCTCCGCCGGCGTCCCGACCGAGATGCGGATCCAGCCGGGCAACCGGTAGCTGCCCATCGGCCGGGTGATGACACCGCGCTTCTGCAGCTCGGCGAAGACCCTCGCGCCGTCTCCGACCCGCACGAGCACGAAGTTCGCGTGCGACTCCACGAACTCCAGCCCGAGCCGCGCGAACTCCGAATGCAGGAGGTCGAGGCCCCGGCGGTTGTTCGCCCGCGTGCCTTCGAGGTGCGCGGTGTCGTCGAGCGCGGCCAGGGCACCCGCCTGCGCGATCGAGTTGATGTTGAACGGCTGCCGCACCTTCTCCAGCGCGGCGACCATGTCCGGCGAACCGATGCCGTAGCCGAGGCGGAGGCCGGCGAGGCCGAAGATCTTGGAGAACGTCCGGAGCAGGACCAGGTTCGGCCGGACCCCGCCGCGGACGAGCGCGATGGAATCCAGCGGATCCGCGAGGAACTCCACATAGGCCTCGTCCAGCGCGATGAGCACGTGCGGCGGGACCTCGGCGAGCAGACGCGAAAGGTCCTCGCGCGAGGTGAGGGTGCCGGTGGGGTTGTTCGGATTGGCGAGGAAAAGGAGCTTGGTGCGCGGCGTCGCCGCCCGGAGCAGGCCTTCGACGTCGGCGTGGAAGCCTTGGGCCGGGACGGTGACTAGCTTCGCCCCGAAGAGCGCCGCCACGATCGGGTACACCGCGAAGCAATGTTCGGAGACGAGGACCTCGTCGCCGGGCCCGAGCAACGCGTGCCCGAGGAACTCGATGATCTCGTTGGAGCCGGAGCCGAGCACGAGGTTCGCCGGTTCGACGCCGAGCTTGGCGGCGAGCTTGCGCTTCAGGTGGAACGAATTGCCGTCGGGATAGAGGTGGAGGTTCTTCAGCACGTCCGCCATCGCGGCCAACGCCAACGGCGAGGGTCCGAGAGGGTTCTCGTTCGAGGCGAGCTTGATGATGTCGGCGGGCTGGAGGCCGTGCTCGCGGGCGACCTCGTCGATCGGTTTGCCGGGGACGTACACGGGCAGCGTGGCGAGCTGCGGGTTCAGGACGACGGAACTCATGGGCGGAAACGATGCCGGACGGAGCGGGAAGGGTGAACCGAATTTCAAAGCGAGCGGACAAGAAGGGCTCAGATTGGTGCACCCCGGAACCACCGCCGCACCGTCCGCGGCCACGAGACCTCCGCCGCAGGCGCGGTGGCCTTCGTTCCTGTCGCAATGACACGCATCCAGCTCCGATGACCTGATCGATTCCGAGCATCCCGGAGTCTTCAAACAGGCTCTCAGCTAGGAATCGTCCTGATGCACGTTTTCCAGCGGGATGTTCGATGCCCGAACGGAGCAGCGGCATCCGGAGCGATCCACGTCTGGGCTTCATCCTTCCGCTCTCACCCCTCATCCTTGTCGGCGTGGCGCTCGTCCGGATCCTCATCGATGGCTACAGCCTGCTGCACAACTGGCCCGAGCTGGCGCCGGGAGCGCCGCGCCATTCCGCCGCGGCCCGCGAGGCGCTGGTGGCGAAGCTCACGCAGTACCGCGACGCGACGCACACGCCCCTGACCATCATCTTCGACGGCCAAGGCGCCGCGCCGGGCACCGCGAAGATGGCCAGCACTCGCGACGTGGAGATCCTGTTCTCGAAGGCGGGGAACACGGCCGACGACCTGATCGAGCGGGCCGCGTACCGGATGAAGGCCTATGGCGAGGTGTTGGCGGTGACCGACGACCACGCGGAGCGCGACACGGTCGTCGGCTTCGGGGGATACGCTTCCAGCTGCGCCGTGTTCATCGCGCAGGTGAGGTCGGCTCTCGACGAGCTGGACCACGACGTGCGCAGCCACAACCGGAAGGAACGGAACCGGTATCGTGGGTGACGGGCCGGGCTCATGGGCTCGAAGGTGGACCCGGGGATCGGAGGGTCGGCTTTCAAGCCGGTGGGTGAGGGCAGCGTTCCAATCGCAGGACGCGGGCCACCGGACTGGAAAGTCCGGTGAACCGGCAGGCTGGAAAGCCTGCCCTACAATTATGCGCGATCACTCACGATCACGGACGACCGCGCGCTGCGGCTCAGGCGCCGATCTGCTTCGCGTAATCGGCTGGCGTCAGCAGGGAATCGACCTCGGCGGGGGCGCTGAGGCGGACCTGGAAGAAGTGGCCGGCGGCGTACGGAGCGGAGTTCGTGAGCGCCGGGTCCTGGACCACGGCGTCGTTCACGGCGATGATCTCGCCGCTCACCGGAGAATAGATGTCGCTCGCCGTCTTCACGGATTCGACGACCGCGACGGCCTCGCCGGCCTTCACCTTGCGGCCGATGGCGGGCAATTCGACGAACACCACGTCGGTCAGCTCGTGCTGCGCGTGGTCGGTGATGCCCACCGTGGCCGCGTCGCCGGCGATGCGGACCCATTCATGGGATTTCGTGTAGCGGAGATCGGCGGGGACTTGCGAGCTCATGTGGGGCGAGTGTCGGAAACAGACGGCTAGGGGGTCAATCAGGCTTTGCGATAGATCGGCTTCTTCACGATCTCGGCGGCGAACCGGCGTCCGCGCACCTCGATCTCGATCTTCGTCCCGGGCACGGCGATCGCGGGAGGGACGTACCCCATCCCGATCCCGGCGCTGAGCGACGGGCTCTGGGTCCCGCTGACGACATCGCCGACCTTCTCGCCGCCGGCGAAGATGGCGTAGCCGGGCCGCGGAGGGGCCGATTTTTCGGCCATCTTGAACGCGGCGGACTTCTTCTTCACGCCGTTCGTCTTCTGGTCGAGCAGCGCGGTGCGGCCGACGAAATCGCCCTTGTCGAAGGACACGAAGTAGCCGAGACCGGCCTCGATGGGCGACGTGTTCTCGTCCAGTTCGTGCCCGTAGAGGGGATAACAGACCTCCGTGCGGAGCGTGTCGCGGGCGCCGAGGCCGATGGGCTGGATGCACGCGCTGTGGCCGGCGGCGAGCGTGCTGGTCCAGATGTCCTCGATGATGGACGCCGGAGCGACCACCTCGAAGCCGTCCTCGCCGGTGTAGCCGGTCCGGGCGACCCAGATCCTTTGGCCGGCCCGGTCCCAGGCGCCGATCTGGTTCTTCTTGAGCGAGGAGGCGCGGTCGGCCGCGGCGCCGGCGAGCGAAGGACCGGCGAACAGCAGGTCGATGAACGAGGCGACGCGCGGACCTTGGATGGCCACCGCGCCGAGGCGGGCGGAGGCGTCCTCGAAGATCACGCCCGAGCGGTGCGGCGAGCCGCAGATGCGTTCCTGCAGCCACGCGACGTCGATGTCGATCCGGCTGGCGTTGATGATGAGTAGGTACTCCATCGGCGCGATGCGGTAGACGTACAGGTCGTCGACCGTGCCGCCGTTCTCCGTGCACATCTGGCTGTACTGGCCGTCGCCGACCGCGAGTTTGCGCACGTCGTTGGTGAGCGTCTCGTTGAGCAGACCTTCGGCGCCCCGGCCGGTGACCAGCACCTCGCCCATGTGGCAGATGTCGAAGATCCCGGCCGCGCGCCGGACGCACAGATGCTCGTCGACGATGGACGAATACTGGACGGGCATCTCCCATCCGCCGAACTCGATGAGCTTGCCGTCGAGCTTCTGATGGGCGGCGAAGAGAGGGGTGCGTTTCAGCATGAGCGGTTAGGGTGGAACCGAAGCGAGGAAGCTTCAACCGGGATTCGCCAGCCGTGCCTTCACCAGCTTCGCGACCGCCGCAGCAGGCAACTGCTCGGCCCGCTTGAACCGGATGCAGCTCTTGCCGCAGTCGAGGCCCTTCAACAGCTCAGCGCAGGCCTCGTGGGCGGACGAACCGATGTAGAAGGCGAAGTGGTGCTTCTGGGCGTTCAAGGCGCAGAGCATCTCGTCGCCGAGCTTCCAACAAGGCATGCCATAGTCCATGGCCTCCGCGGCCTTGGGCGCGGCCTTGCGGATGGCATCGCGCAGCGGCGCGAGCACGGCGCGTTTTTCGTCCGGCAACGCGGCAAGGAATCCGTCCACCGTTTTCGCTTCGGAAGTCATGCGCGCGAAACACGGGTCGCGGTCATCCGTTCAGCCCCACTTCTCCAGCTTCATCTGCTCCTTCGGCAGACCGAGGTCGTGGAGCACGAGGTGCTCGATGCCGTTGACCATCTCGTTGGTGCCGCAGGCGTAGAAGACGGTTTCGGCCGGATCGGCGACGAAGCTCTTCACCCAGTCCGGGGTGATCCGGCCGCGCCGGCCGGTCCAAGGATCCTCGGGAGCGAGACGGGTGCAGGTGACGTGGAACTTGAAGCGCGGGTTCTGGGCCTCCAGCTCGCGGAACTCCTTCTCGAAGATGATGTCCTTGGTCGTCTTCACCGTGTAGAGGACGGTGATGCGGGTGTCCAAGTTCCGCGCCGTGGCCTCGCGGACAAATCCGCGGAACGGCGTCACGCCCGAGCCGCCGGCCACGCAGATGAGGTGCTTTCCGGGCGGGTCGAAGACCGGCAAGAAGCGTCCGGCGGGCGGGATGACGAACAGTTTGTCGCCGGCCTCCACCCAATCGACGATGCTGGTGCCCATCTTGCCGTCGCGCTTGACGGTGACGTCGTAGAACCCGCGGTCCAGGCCCGACGAGCTGAGCGAGTAGGCCCGCTTGTACTTCGTCTTGTGGGGCCAGTAGACGGTGATGAACTGGCCGGTCTTGAAGTCGCCCGGATCGTAGCCCTCGGGCCACTTGAGGTGGACGGTCTTCACGTCCGGCAACTCCATCGTGACGGTCTCGACGAGCATCTCCGCGATAATTTTTGCCATGGTGGGAAAGGAAATCTGAGGATCCAGCGGTGACCGCCGATCCGGGCGGATTCTGCGGGAATCGATCGGCGGCGCAAGCCGCCGATCGATCGGGATGGGCGCATCTCGGCACTTCCCCCGGTCCGGTAGGGGCGCGCTGCCGCGCGTTCGTGGAATGCCGTCCGCCGGTGTCGCGGCCGGCTGACTGGCCGGGACCTCGCTGACGCGGGTCCCGGCCGAAGTATCGGCGGCGCAGCAGCGCCGCCCCACGTTGGGGGCAGTGGGGCGCCGGGAACACACCCTTTGGGGTGCGCGCTGCCGGTGCCGAAACTCGGCGGCAAGTTGCCGCCGAGAACGGCCAAGTTGGCCGTGCCACCCGGATCCAATCGCACGGTTCCGGCTCAGACCTTCGGTTCCCGACCTTTGCGGTACTCGCGGCCCCAGAGGCGCTTCATCTCGGGGGTCGCGTCCTGGATCCGGCCGGTCGCCGGATCCACCGTGAGCGTGGACCGTGTCCGATAGGCGATGTTGCCCAGGTGGCAGAGCATCGTGCTCTTCTGCCCTTCGCCGATCTCCGAGTTCAGCTTCGCGCCGTCGCGGATGGCCGCGAGGAAGTTCGTGAAGTGCGGGATGTCGCTGAACCTGCCCTTCACCTCGCGCACCACTTTGCCGTCGAGGCCGTGGACCCGGTATCCCGCGCCGCTGTCGAGCGCGAGCGATCCTTTGTCGCCGTAGAAGGTCACGAAGGGATGCGCTTCCTCCTTGCGGGGCAGGCAGCTGCTCGCGTCCCAGCTCGCGCCGCAGTGGCCGAAGTCGTAGGTGGCGACGGTGGTGTCCGGCGTCTCCTGGTCATCGTCGAAGTGGTAGCGGCCTCCGTTGACCGTCACGCGCCGTGGATGCTCCACGCCGAGGCCCCAGCGCGCGATGTCGAGCGCGTGGATGCCGTTGTTGGCCAGCTCGCCGCCGCCCCAGTGCCAGCGCCAATGCCAGTTGTAATGGATCAGGTTGTCCACGTACGGCCGCTCTGGGACCGGTCCTTGCCAGAGCCCGTAGTCGATCTCGGCGGGGATTGGCGCGGGCTTGCCGCGGCCGATGGTCTTGCGGTCGGCATCGTACCAGCAACGCGCGAAGCGGACCGGACCGATCTCGCCGGAACGGAGGCCGGCGATGGCCTCGACGACCTCCGGCACGCTGCGGCGTTGGTTGCCCATCTGCACGTGGCGGCCGTGCTTGCGCGCGGCGACGGCCATCAGACCGGCCTCGTGGGCGTTGTGGCTGCCGGGTTTCTCCACGTAGACGTGCTTGCCGGCCGCGCAGGCGAGCAAGGTCATCGGGGCGTGCCAGAAGTTCGGCAGCGCGATCGACACGGCGTCGATCGACTTGTCGTCGAGGATGCGCCGGAAATCGCCGACCGCCCGGGGCGCCTTGCCGGATCCTGTCTCCACCGCCTTCACGCCCTTCGCGAGGCGGCGGGAATCCACATCGCACACCGCCGCGATCTCGGCCGTCGGGATCTTGAGATACGCCGAGATGTGGTCCATCCCGCGGCCGAGCCCCAGCACGGCGACGCGGACGCGTCCGGTTCCATCCGCGGCGCGGAGCACCGCCGGCGCTTGGCGCAGCGCGAGCAAGGTGGCGAGCGTGCCGGTCGTCTGGAGGAAACGGCGACGAGGGATCGACGGGATGGACGTCTTCATACGGAGAGAGGACGTCAGCACGCACCGGCGCGGTCAGGAACTCAAGGAAAGGATCGCGGATCACCCTACCTCGGGGCGGTCGAGATGCGGTCCGGGTGGCAGCTCGTCGAAGCCCTCGAAGTCGCCCGGCGTGAGCGGTCGCGACAGCTTGTGCTCCTCGTTGAACCATTGGCCGAGATCGATCAGCCGGCAGCGTTCCGAGCAGAACGGTCCCCATTTCGCGGCGAACCAATGGCCGCGTCGAGAACAGGTCGGGCACTTCACGCTGGGATTGTTGCGGTCTTCCATGGGCGGAGGGCTTCTAGCGGCGCGCTCCCGGTTTGTCATCGGTGCCGTTGGGGAGAGGTCGATCGGGAGAACAGGAAGCAGGAAAGCGGCATCGGATACGGGACAGAAGAGAACGATGGCCGCCAAGCGACCGAGAAGACAGCCAGAGGGACCTTGGCCGGGGTCGGTCCGCGGATGCGGCACGTTTTCAGCCGGAACCATGCAGATGGATCTGGGTGGCACGGCCAACTTGGCCGTTCTCGGCGGCAACTTGCCGTCGAGTTTCGGCACCGGAGGCGAGCAAACCAAAGGATGCATTCCCGGCGCACCCAGAGTGGCGGGCGAGTCGCCCGCCACAACAGGCCGGTCGCCTGTTCCACCCAGACCTCTACTGCATGGTTCCGGCTCAGGTGCAGGATCGCCCCGTCCTTTCTCTTCCGCCTCAGGTTTCCTGCGTTCCTGTTCCCGGATCCGTCTTCTCCCGGCTCCGTGGCATCGGCGGGATTCCGCTCGCAGCGTGGCCGCGGGTGCCGTGTCATCGGTCCGTGCTGCTGGCCTTCCACAAACCGTACGGCGTGCTCTCCCAGTTCACGCCCGACGGCTCGCCGAACCGTCCGCTCGCCGGGTTCGGGTTCCCGCCGCGGGTCTATGCGCTCGGCCGGCTGGACGCCGACTCCGAAGGGCTGCTGCTGCTCAGCGACGAGGCGGGTCTGAACACGCGGCTGCTCGATCCGGAGCGCGGGCATCCACGCACCTATTGGGCGCAGGTGGAGCGGATACCGGGACCCGATGCGCTCGCGCAGATCCAGCGAGGCGTGGAGATCCAGGGCTACCGGACGCGCCCTTGCCGCGCGTGGCTGCCGGATCCGCAGCCGTCGGTGCCGCCGCGCGAACCGCCCATCCGTCACCGCAAGAACGTCCCGGACTGCTGGCTCGCGCTGGAGCTGCATGAGGGCAAGAACCGCCAGGTCCGTCGCATGACCGCCGCGGTGGGACACGCGACGCTGCGGCTCATCCGGGTGCAGATCGGGGCCTTCGCCTTGGGCGACCTCGCGGAGGGGAAGTGGCGCGAACTGACGCCGGCGGAACGGCGGCTGGTGTTGGCGTGAGACGGGGCGGGTTTCATGTCCAAAGTTTCAGGTCTCAGGTCTCAGGTTTTGCGTCTCGCGTCTCACCTCGCGTCTCGCACCTGGCTTGTCCCGGAGCGCTCCGTCTGCTCCTCTCGCTCCGTGCCTCCGCTGCCGCACAAGATCGCCACGCTGCTGTACGCCTTCGACGAGGCGGACGACGTGCTGCTGCTCCAACGGGCGCAGGAACCGAACCTCGGCCTCTGGTCGCCCCCC
>JANNAJ010000366.1:0-5987 GCA_031384285.1 Verrucomicrobiota bacterium | reverse complement strand
GGGCAAGGAACAGGCGATCCACGCGCTCGCGCTGCGCGTCTGGCGGCTGCCGCGGCGCATCGAGCTGCCGATGCGGCCGAGCTACGGAGGGTGCCGGTCCTGGATCGAGGTCGCGGAGGAGATCCCGACCGAGGGTTCGGTCCCGGTCCTGGGCGGCGACGCCTTCGCCGCGAAACTGGCCGCCTTCGTCGCGGCGACGGGAGGTGCCCGATGAAGCATCCGCCGCTCGTCCTCGCGTCCGAGTCGCCGCGACGCGTCTCGCTGTTGCGAGGGATCGTCCCGGAGTTCGCCGTGACGCCCAGCCACGCGACCGAGCTCCACGACATCAGCATCGGCGCCCGGCGCCTGTGCGAGGTGAACGCCCAGCGCAAGGCCTTCAGCGTCGCGGAACGGTATCCGGACCACCTGGTCCTCGGCGCGGACACCTTGGTGTTCCTCGACAACGAACCGCTCGGAAAACCCGCAGACCTCGCCGGGGCGCGCGCGATGTTGGGCCGGCTCGCCGGCCGGGTCCACGAGGTCATCACCGGCGTGTGCCTCGTGCACCAGCGGACCGCCCGTGCGCGGCTCTTGGCGGAGACGACCCGCGTGAGGTTCCATCCGCTCACCGCCGCGGACATCGAGGACTACCTCGCCAAGGTCCACGTGCTCGACAAGGCGGGATCCTACGCGTTGCAGGAGCACGGCCACCTCATCGTCGCCTCGGTCGAGGGCTCGCACAGCAACGTCGTCGGCCTGCCGGTCGAGGCCGTGCGCGCGGCGCTGGCGGCGTGGTGAGCCTCACTTCGCCCGTTGCTTCGCGAGCACCGCGCCGCCGGTGATTCCGGCGAGGTCGCCGAGCTTGCTGGCCACGATCTCGATGCCCTTGGTCGTGCCCGGCATCGCGTAGTCGAGCGCGGTCTCGACGATGATCGACATCATCTCGTCCTCGAGCGCGTCGATGACGCCGCCGCCGAGCACCACGACCTCGGGGTTGAAGATGTTGATCAGGTTCGCGACGGCGATGCCGGTGTACTCGGCGGCGCTCTCCACGACCTTCTCGACGAGCTTGTCGCCCTTGCGCAGGGCCTTGCGGAGGTCGCCGCTCTTCATGTCGACGAGGTCGGCGCCGAGCATCTCGGTGAGCACGGTCTTTCCGCCTTCCTTCACCGCCTTCTGGATCTCGCGGAACAGCGCGGTACGGCTGGCGAGCGCCTCGAAGCAGCCGTTGTTGCCGCAGCCGCACTTCGGGCCGCCGACCTGGATGACCATGTGGCCAACCTCGCCCGCGGTCTTGTTGAAGCCGCTGTACAGCTTGCCGTCGAGGATCAGCCCGCCGCCGACGCCGGTGCCGAGGAAGATCCCGA
Source organism: Verrucomicrobiota bacterium (assembly GCA_031384285.1). Taxonomy (GTDB): domain Bacteria; phylum Verrucomicrobiota; class Verrucomicrobiia; order Limisphaerales; family UBA9464; genus CAIVQB01. The sequence goes on along the minus strand of JANNAJ010000366.1, from coordinate 4,641 downwards.
TCAGGCTCCGGGCCCTGCCCTTCAGCTCCACCTCGTGGACGCCGAGGGTGCAGATGTTGCAGTCGTTCTCCACGAAGACCGGGATCTCGAGCTCCTTCTCGAGCGCCTTCTTCAACGGCGCGTCCTTCCATCGGAGGTTGGGGGCGAAGATGACCTCGCCGGAATCGGGGTCCACCGCGCCCGGTGCGCCGATGCCGATGGCGCGGACCTGCTTGAGGCCGAGGTCCGCCTCGTCGGCCGCGTCGCGTACGCAGCGGGCGATGCGCGAGACCACCGCGTCGAAGCCGCGCTCGGACTTGGTGCTGAGCTTGGCCGTCTGCAGCAGCTTCAGCTGCGGGCTGAAGATGCCCGCGAGGATCTTGGTGCCGCCGAGGTCGACGCCGACGAGGAGCTCTTGTTTCGTGGGTTCTGGCATGGTCGCGGGAGGGGTGCGGACGGCTAGTTGCCCGAAGACTTGACGGCGGGCAACAGCGATTTCGGCACGACCGCGCCGATGCCGTCGTAGCCGGTGTAGAGCGGGAGCGCGATGCCGCCGACGCGCTGGGGCAACGGCTGGTCGTCGGCGGGACCTTTGTTGCCCAACCGGCGGGTCAGCCCCTTCCGGGTCTCTGCCACGATCGTCCCGTAGGAGTTGCCGGTGAACGACGCCTCGCTGACACAGAGCGTCGCCGAGGCGTCGGTGATACGGAACATCGGGTCCTGCTTCCATCCCCCGGTGGCGTAGACGAGGCCGCCGAGCAGCTCGGTCTTCCCGCCGTTGCTCGTCTCGACGACCGTGCCGGGCAGTTCGGTCTTGAGGCCGAAGATCCACAGCTGGCCGCCATCGTTGGTGATCTTGGTGCCGTTGACCGCGATGGACCACTGGCGGGCCCAAAGCTTCCGGCCGGCCGGGACGGTCCACTGCACGGCGCTCGCGACGTCCTCGAGGAAGACATCCCCCTTCCCCGTCCAGGACAGGCTGGCCCCGAGGCAGCTGCTCAGCACGAGCCGCCGGGCCGAAGCCTGCTCGATGAACAGTCGCTGCGCCGACTCGATGGCCAACCGCTCGACGACCACGACCGGCGCCGCGCCCTCGACCAGCTTGAACGCGGGCAGACCGCCCGGCACGTCGATCGAAAGGCGGGCCTCGCAGCCGATCAAGCGACGGACGTTCTTCCGGAGCTCGACGGTGCGCCGGATGTTCCATGTGCCGTTCGGCAGGTAGACCGTGGTGGCGCCGGAATCGATCGCCGCCTGGATCGCCGCGGAATCATCGCGTCCGTCGTCGGGCTTGCCGCCGTTCGCGAGCGGTCCTGCCCACGCGGCGAGAGGGTCCCACGGGACCTCAGGAGTCTCCTCGACCGGCAGGTAGAGGGCGTACTGGGGCGCCGGGAAGAGGTTGAAGATCGGGTGGGAGACGAACTCCCGGACCTCGGGGCCCGAGACGTTGTCGCCGCTGCCCGCGCGGTTCTCGATGGCGTTCGTGTAGCCCGGCGTCGAGATCTGGCGCGCGAACATCAGGCCTTTGTTCTGTATCGCGGCAGGAGGCCGCTTCGCGGGCAGCCCTTGGAACGTGGAATCGAGCAGCGTGACGAACCCGGTCGGATCGGTGTTCTGCATGGCCGGCACGTTGTTGGTGCTCGTCACACGACGGAGATTCGCGACCTGCCCGCGGTTGCGGATCCCGGCGACGACCTGACCGGTCAGCTCGATGTCCTCGAAGGTGACCGAGTGGAGGGAATTGGCCAGCTGCACGCCGACGTCGAAACCTCGGATCCGCACGCGCTGGACCCAGCAAGGCCCGATGCGCTCGACCTGCGACAGGTCCAAGCCGACCGGACCGCCCTTGCCGCCGGCGATGATGTCCACGTCGCGGACGCAGCCCTGCTGGTTGGCCGCGAACTGCAGGCCGATCGCACCGGGGTTCCCGGCACCGGTGTTCAGCGTGAGGTTGCGCACCGCGTTGCGCAGATGGTCGTCGCCTTCATCGCCGGTCCAGACCAGCGCCCGCGGACGACCGGAATTGCCGAAAGCCGGAGCGTGGTCCACCAACCGGACCACCGTTCCTGCACGGCTCCGGCCTTGGAGGATGGTCGCCCGTTGGGCCCGCTCGCCGTCTTCATGGCCCGCCCAGCGGAGCGCAGCCGAGACGAGGTAGGTGCCGTCCGGAAGATAGACGATCTTGTCCGAGGCCGGATGGTCGAGCAGCGCCTGCTGGATGGCATCGGTGTCGTCGGTCTTGCCGTCGCCCTTGGCAAAGTACGGGGCCTTGCTGACGTCCACCACGCCCGCGTCCGGCGGGAAGACGATGTCCTCCGCGGAGACGGCGGACAAGGCGAGGAGCAGCAGAGAAAAACAGGTCAGGCGGCGCATCACGGGCAGCAGGATCGAAGACGCGCGGACGATACGCCGCGAAGGCGGCGAAGCGAGCGTTTTGCCGGCCCGGGTCGGATCCGGGACGTCGGCAGGTCCCGACCCAGGAGCCCCCGGATCGGATCCGGATGAGCGGTCCCATGAAGAGCCGTTCTACCGTCCAGACCACGGCTCGCAGCGCGAGCCGTTCTACCGCGGGTTTCTACCGCGGTGGGTTTTGTCGCGCTGCGACAAAACAGCCCGCGTCCAGCGGGCGGCCCGAGGTAGCGATGCTCGCGCTGCGAGCAACCCGCCCGCGGCAGTCGGGTGCGAAGACTCGCGGTCCGCCCCCTGTTGACGACACCCTCCGTATCGGTGCCGATCGCGCCGGAACCGCTGGACGCCATGTTCCCACGGGCGTGGAAGCGGTCGGCCTGATCCGGTAGGCGCACCGTCGGTTTGATGGAGGCTCAGTGCTTCCGTCGTCGCCAGACGGCGACGACTACCATCCAGACCACGGCTCGCAGCGCGAGCCGTTCTACCATCCCGCCTGCGGCTCGCAGCGCGAGCCGGTCTACCGCGAGCCGTTATACCGCGGGTTTCTACCGCGGTGGGTTTTGTCGCGCTGCGACAAAACAGCCCGCGTCCAGCGGGCGGCCGTCCTCTGCCGCTTTCGGAGCGAGGTGGGCTTCGATCGGCGGCGTCCTTCGTGGTCGCGGGCCTCGATCGGTTCACGCCAGGCCGGTGCCCGGTGCTCCCAACTGAGCCATCACCGGCTTATCTCGGCGCTTCCCATGCTTCCAGCGCGTGGCCGGGGGCGACGTGCAGGAAGGCGGTGTCGTCGGCGGAGAACTTCATCCAGTTGCGCGGGGCGGGGACGTTCAGTCGCAGGCGCAGGCGGTGGGCTTCCCCGGGCGCGGGCAGGGCGTCCCAGAGTTGGAGCGTGAGGTCGCCGGAGGTGGCCACCACCCGTCCGTCGGAGGACAAGGCGAGCGCGGTCACGGCTCCGGAATGGGCCCGCCAGCCTTCGCCGGCGAGCTCGGCGCGGGTCGACACATCGAAGACCCGGACCTGGCCGTCTTCGTTGCCGACGAAGAGGCGGCGCCCATCGGGATGGAAGGCCACGGCGGTGTCGTAGTCGGCGGCGTCACCGAGAGGGACGAAGCCGCCGTTGATGTCGGCGGTGCGGTAGAGCCGCGCATGGCGTCCGAGGAAGCCGGTGACGGCGAGGAGCCGCCCGTCGGGCGAGACCTCCACGCAGTTCACCGCGCTGGCCCCGTAGAGCATCCGCTGGTCGCCGGTGCCGGCGGTGGTGCGCTCCTCCAGGTCGGCGACGAGCAGCTTGCCGGGGAGGAGCCCCACGAGGGTGCGGTCGTCGGGCGCGAGCACCCCGCGCACGACCTGGCTGAAGCCCGGGTGCGCCGGGATGCCCTTCACGCGCCAGAGTTCGGCGGGCGGGACGTCGGCGCCCTCCGGCGCCGCCCAGACGACGATCTCGTCCGTACCGGCGCGCCGGGTGACGGCCCGGCCATCGCGCCGGACGGCGAGCGGGTAGTCGCCTTCGGCCAGAGGCACGCGGCGTCCTGAGCGGCGGTCCCAGAGCCAGGTGCGATTCGTGTCGGCACGATACAGCGCGAACCGCCCGTCGGCCGACATGGCGGGATGCTCCCAAGAATTCCCCGTCCACACGCCACCGACCCGCGATCCGGCGACGGCGGCCGTCAAAGGCCATCGGCGCAGCGTGCGGTCGCTGCTGACGGTGGCAAGGCCGTGCGGTCCCGGTAGGAAGGCGAGGTCGCGGATGGCCTCCTCATGGCCGAGGAGGAACCGGATCTGTCCGTCGAAAGCCGAGCGGCTGAGCAGATCGGCCGGCGGCATACGCGGGCCGGCGGCGGGCACCGGTTGGGCGAGACCGGGAAAGGTGTCGTCGTCGTAGGCGGGCGTGGCCGGTGCGGGCTGGAGGTGGCGGAAGGTGCGCAGGGTGCGGTCGTCGGTGGCCACGGCGAGCACGGTCGCGTCGGGGCTGAACGCCAGAGCATGGACCGGCACGCCCAGGTCCAGGCTGAAGCGGGGCCGGGGGTCGCCCAGCGCGAACACGGCGATGCTCTTCGGCTGGCCGATGAGCCCGGCCTGCGCCATGCCGAGATGCGTCTGGTCCGGCGCGAAGGAGAGCAACGCGGGCGAAGCGTCGGGCGTGAAGGCATGGAGCGGCGGCGTGGAGCCGGCGGCGACGCGGGCCAGGTCCGACACCGGCAGGACCTCGACGCGGATGCCGTCGGGACGGTCCCGCGACCAAGCGAGCAACGTGCG
>JANNAJ010000361.1:0-1603 GCA_031384285.1 Verrucomicrobiota bacterium | reverse complement strand
TGGTGGCCCCGGTTCCTCTCCGACGATGCGGAGCGGGAAGCGGTGACGCTCGCGGGCGTGGTCGAAGGCACGCGAGAAGCCGATTCCGGCGGGCGGTCCGAGGCTTGCGTCCGGCGAGGTCCGCTCCATCCTCGCGCCATGGATCCTCGCCTTCGTCCGCTCGTCTTGTCCTGGGCTCTCGCCGTCGCGTCCGTCGCGGCGCTCGCCCATTCCGCGGTCGAGCCGGTCCCGCGCAACGACGACTGGTGGAAGCAGCGCCACGCCGGGTTCAACACGAACGTCGCGGCGCTCGGCGCGAAGTCGAAGGTCGTCTTCATCGGCGATTCGATCACCCAGGGCTGGGAAGGCGAGGGCAAGGCGGTCTGGGCCCGCTACTACGCGCACCGCGACGCCATCAACCTCGGCATCGGCGGCGACCGCACCCAGCACGTGCTCTGGCGCCTCGACCACGGGAACCTTGAGGGCCTGGTGCCCAAGGCCGCGGTCGTGATGATCGGCACCAACAACTCGAACGGCGAGGACAACACCCCGGGCCAGATCGTCGAGGGCGTCCGCGCCATCGTCGCCAAGCTCCGCGCGAAGCTGCCCGGCACGAAGGTCCTCCTCGTCGCCATCTTCCCGCGCAGCGAGAACTACGGCGTCATCCGCGGGAAGCTCGCCCAGATCAACCAGGTCCTGCGCCGGGCCGCCGACGGCAAGGACGTCTTCTGGGTCGATTTCGGCGGCCAGTTCCTCGACGACGACGGCACGATGCCCGCGGCGTTGATGCCCGATTACCTCCACCTCTCGCCCGCCGGCTATTCCATCTGGGCCGAGGCCATCGAGGACCAGGTCAGCCAGATCCTCGGCGACTCGCGGGTGAAGCCGGTCGCCGCACCGGCCGCCGCTTCCGGCATCTCCGGCGAATGGGTCTTCACCATCCCCGGGCCGGACGGCCAGCCGGTGTCGTTCCCGATGGTCCTTCAACAGGACGGGAAGACGGTGACCGGCAAGTTCCAGCGCGCCGGGTCCGACAAGTGGCTGACCCTCGAGAACGGCAAGGCCGACGGCGACACGTTCTCTTGGACCGTGAAACGTGACCGTCCGGACGGCACGACGATGACCTACGAGATGTCGGGCAAGGTCGCGGACGGCGCGCTGACCGGGCAGGCCAAGGCCAAGCTCGACGGCAACGACGTGACCAGCGCGTGGTCGGCGAAACGGAAGTGATCCCGGCTCCGCTCGCCTGATCCTGTGACCGCGCGATGAACCCGAGCCGGTTCTTCCACCATTGTCCGCGCTGCGGGATGAAGCAGCCCGCACCGACGGCCGGCAACATGTTCGCCTGCGCCGGCTGCGGGTTCCGCTACTTCTTCAACGCGGCCGCGGCCGTGGCGGCGTTCATCCAGCGGGACGACGGAAGATGGCTCTTCATCCGTCGCGCGAAGGATCCGGGCAAGGGCATGCTCGCACCGGCCGGTGGGTTCATCGACATCGGGGAGGCGGCGGAGACGGCGGTCCGTCGCGAGATCCGCGAGGAGGTCGGTCTCCGGCTGGAGGAGGTGCGGTTCCTTTGTTCGCATCCGAACTCCTATCTGTACGGCGACGTGACCTATCCGACGCT
>JANNAJ010000358.1:0-18179 GCA_031384285.1 Verrucomicrobiota bacterium | reverse complement strand
TTTACCAGTTCAAGATCGACAACGACGGGGACTTCAAAGAGGACCTTGTCATCCAAGGGATCTTCTCGACCACGCAGGTCTCGAGCCAGTCGGTCACGGTCTATGGGCCAGCGGCTCCGGTGCAGAACGCGGAGACGATCGCCAGCGGCGGCACCATCAGCCTGCCGCTGGCGCCAGAGACCCGATTGATCAGCGGTCCGGCGAACACCGGCGAGGTGACCACCGGCACCGCTGGCGTGAAGGTCTTCGCGGGGCCGCGCGACGACCCGTTCTTCTTCGATCTCACCTACATCTTCCGCGCTCTCGGTTTCCTGGCGGGAGGCCCGTTGGTCACCCGGACCGCCGGCGTCGATTTCTTCGCGGGCGTGAACTGTTCCATCTGGGCGTTGGAGATCCCGGCGTCCCGGCTGACGGCACCGGGCAAGGGCAACACCGTCCACATCTGGGCCACCACCAGCCGGGCCAAGATCACCGTCCGGTCGCCTTCGGCCGGCACCTTGGACCGCAATCCGGGACCGTACGTCCAACTCGAGGCGATGGCCCTTCCGGTCGTCAACACGGTGCTCATCTCGCGGTCCCGGAAAGACGAGTTCAACCGCACGACCCCGCTCCAGCAGCGCCCGCTCTTCCGTCAACACGCCATCGACAACCTCACCAAGATCAACGGGGACGCCGATTACTCGGTCAAGATCGTGGACGAGAACATGCCCGACACGCTCACCTTGGATGTGACAAAGGCCGACGGTTATCCGAACGGCCGCCGCCCGCAGGACGACGTGATCGACTACGTGCTCCTCAACGCGACCAACGGGTTCGTGGGCGATGACGGCATCACGGTCAACGACGTGCCTTTCCTCACCGACTTCCCGTTCTTCTCGCCGGCCCACACAGCGGCCGAGACCCTCAAGCCGCGCAACTGAGCGCGATCCGCTGGAGCGGCCGTCCAAAATCACCATGAAGCTGCGCGCGCTGTTCTGGCTCTCCGCGGCCTTGGTCTGCACCGCATCGACCGCGCCGTCGGATTCGGAGATCCGGTTCTGGCAGCAGCGGAGCGACCGGGATCCGGCGGATGCCTTCTCGCCCGCCCGTCTGGGCAGCGCGTACTTGGTCTTGTCGCGGTCCACGGGCGTCCCCGAGTGGGAGACGAAAGCCGACGCGGCGTTCCGGCTCGCCTTGGCGCGCGATCCGGAGCAGCAGGCGGGCTTGGTCTCGTTGTCCGCTCTCTGCTTGCGCCGGCACGCGTTCGCCGAGGCCGAGCGGCTCGCCGCGGAAGCCATCCGGCTCTCGCCCGGGCGGGCGGACGGATACGCGGCCCGTGGTGACGCCCGGCTCGAGCTGGGTCGGATCGACGAGGCACGCGAGGATTTCTCACGTGCCGATGGCCTCGCCCCGGGGCTGGCCATGAGCAGTCGTCTCGCCCATCTGCGCTGGCTCACCGGGCATCGCGACGAAGCATGTTCCTTGTTGGTCGCGGCCTTGGACGATGCATCCACGGGTGCGGATACGGAAGCGGTCGCGCAGGTGAAGCTGCAGCTCGGCGAGCTGAAGTTCCGTTCCGGTGATTTCGGACCGGCCCGGACGCTGTACGCCGCGGCGGCCGGACTTCTTCCCGGCCATCCGGCCACGACCGAACGGCTCGCTGAACTGCGGGGAGCCGAGGGCGACCTCATCGGTGCCAAGGAGATGTTCGAAGGCTGCGCCGCGCGCACGGGTCGGCCGGAGTATTGCCAAGCGGTGGGCGATCTGCTCGTCGCCGCCGGTGACCGCGCCCGGGCAGGGCCGTGGCACGACCGGGCGTTGAAGGGTTATCTCGAGGTGGCCGAAGGTGGGGACCGCCGTTACGACCATCACCTCGCGACCTTCTGTTCGGACACCCGCCGGGATCCGGCGGCCGCGGTGAAGTGGGCCCGCCGCGACCACGAGCAGCGTCAGACCGTCTTCACCGAGGATGCGTTGGCATGGGCGCTCCACCAGGACGGCCGGCGCGAAGAAGCCGGCCAGATGATTGCACGTGCGCTCGCCCGGGGGACCGAAGATGCGGGACTCGTCTTCCACGCCGCGATGATCCGTTTGGCGGCTGGCGACAAAGAAGCGGGCCGGGCCCATCTCGCCCGTGCCGCTTCGCTGAATCCGCGGTACCAGACCTATCATTTCCACCGATGAGGTCTCGCCCGACAACGATCGGAGGATCCCCGCTTCCCCGCCTCGGCAGCGCGATGGTGGCCTTGCTGGCCGCGTGGATCCTGTGCGCCCGGGCCATGGCGCATCCGGTGGCGCAAGGGGCGTTGGAGCTGGAGATCACCTCCGGTCGGATCGAGGTCGTCGTGCGGACCTCGCAAGAAGAGATGCTCGTCAGTTTCGCCCATGCTCCGGCTGCCGAGACGGATGCGCTCGCGCACCATGGTCGCTACCTGCTCCGACACCTCCACCTGTCGCAGGGAGGCGTGCGCCTCCCGGGTGTCGTGGTATCCGCCGAGGACAGGACGGGATCCGCCTTGCCCGCCACTTATCGCTTCGCGTTCGAGGGCACCGGCGCCGGGACGTTGATCCTGCGGCAGGACGTGCTCCGCGAGTTCGATTTCGCGCCGGGCAATCCGTGGGAGGCGAGCTATGTGGTCCGGATCTCCCGCGAAGGGCGAGAGGTCCTTGGCAGCCCGTTGCTCACTGTGCGCGAACCGTTGGTCGTCGCCGACGCGCCGTCGCCCGGCGGAACTCGAAGCGCCCCGTCCCCCGTGGTCTTCGTCAGCTATTTCAAGCACGGGTGGCATCATATCCTCGGCGGCTATGACCATCTGCTGTTCATGTGCGCCCTGGTGCTGGCGGCGCGCCGCGCCTGGGAATTGGCCCAGGTGGTGACAGTGTTCACCGCGGCGCACACGCTCACCATCGTGCTCGCGGTGAAGGGTTGGGCTCATGTCCCTTCGGCCGTCGTCGAACCGATGATCGCCGCGAGCATCGTGGTCGCGGCATTGCTCACCGTCGTCCGGACCGGTCCCGTATCGGGGCGCGCGCAGCTCTGGGTCGCGGCCGGGTTCGGGTTGTTCCACGGGCTCGGCTTCGCCGGTGGACTGCTGGACGCTTTGCAGGCAAGCCCGGGCACATCCGTGGCCGTGGCTGTCTCCGGTTTCGCGCTCGGTGTCGAATCCGGCCATCAACTCGTCGCGCTCCCGCTGTTCGGCCTGCTGGTCCTGCTCAGGGGATGGGGCCGGGCCGACCCTTCGCGGGGCCGGCTCGTCCCGCCGCTGCTCCGCACCGCCTCGGCCTGCGTCTCGATCGCAGGGACTTTCTATCTGGTGGCGGCCCTGAGGGCTCCCTATCCATGATGACCTCGTCCGTTGTCCCAACTCCTCTGATCCTTGTGATGAAGACCACGCTTCTCCTGCCCATGCTCGCCTTGCTGCCGCTCGCGAGCGGTGCCGCCTCCTTGCCGTTGGCGAGTTTTCCCGCCTCCGGCAACGGCCTCGACCAACCGGTCGCCGTGGTCGTGGATGCCTCCGGCAACGTCGTCGTCACCGGCGTCGGGCATGTGCTCGGGCGCGCGACGGATTTCGTCACGACCAAGCACGGGCCCAGCGGTGCCATGCTCTGGACCACCGCCTACAACGGTCCCGCGAGCTCGCATGACGAGCCGAAGGCCATCGCCCAGGATGCCGAGGGCAACGTGTACGTCACCGGAAGTTCGCGCGGTGCGAAGAGCAACGACTACGCGACGGTGAAGTACGGCCCCCAAGGCAAGGAGTTGTGGACCGCCCGCTATGACGGCGGCCACAACGACGTCGCGACCGCGATCACGGTCGGGCCGGACGGCTCCGTCTATGTCGCCGGCTACAGCGATGGCGACGGCGGCCGGCCCGAAGGCCACACCATCGTCAAATATTCCTCGGCCGGCGGGCAGGTCGCGGTCTTCAGCCTTGGTGAAGAGGCGGGGACGGGTTTCGACGGTGTCGGTCCTTCCGCCATCAAGGTCGATCCCGCCGGCAACCTGCTCGTCGCGGGCGCCTCTGCCGGGTTGCAGGAGGACTTCGATCTGCTCGTCGTGAAACTGGATGCGAAGGGCGGCACGATGGCCGAGAGCCGCTTCGGCGGTGCCCGCAACTCGCAGGATCTCGCCTCCGCATTGGCGGTCCAACCCGACGGCAGCTTCGTCGTGGTAGGGAAGGGCGGGGCGGCCGGAACGGCCGTATCGTACCTCTTCGTCGCGGGATTCGATGCCGCCGGCCAGCTGTCGTGGGCCAACCGGCATGGAGGTCCAGGGGACGATGCCGTCCGTGCGGTGGCCGTGAGCATCGGAGCGCAGGGCGATGTCTCGGTCCTCGGTTCGATCGCCCGCGGCGGGACCGAAAGCTTGGTCGTCCTGAAGCTCGACCGGCAGGGCAACCGGGTCGGTCTCACCGACGAGCCTCTGGGAAGCGCGGTGGCCTTTGCGGATAGCAACGCCATCGTGCCGGGAGAACTCATCACCGCGACGATCAAGCCGGGTGCGGATGGTGTCGGCCCGACCATCACCACTTTCCGGACGCCGGCTGCGAATACCCCCGGTGTGCCCCAGATCTTTTCGGGCCCTGTCGGAGCTTCGCCGTCGCTGGGCGCTGATGTGCGGTTGTCCGTCCAAGCGACGGGGGCGACCGGTTATCGCTGGTTCCGTGACGGCGTCCAGGTTGCGGGTGCGGACGCGTCGGTCCTCCTCGCTCCGGCGGCGCAGCGGAGCGCGGGCGGCGATTACACGGTGGAGGTCCTCAACCGGTCTGGATCCGTCGTCAGCGCGGTCGCCCGGGTGAGTTTCGATGACAAGCTTTCCGGTGCCGGCTTCCGCGCCGACAAATCCTTCGGATTCCATCTCGAAGGCGAACCTGGACGGGTCTACGAGTTCCAATCGAGCGACGACCTGACCTTGTGGAGCACGTTCTCTCTCGTCCGTTACGTGGACAAGGCCATCGAGGTGCAAGAGGCGTCCGCCACGATCGGGGCCCGGCGTTATTATCGCGCGAGACGTCTGCTCTGAACGGCTGCGGGCGGTGCCCTCGCTTGGCGACCATCGCCGGTCATCCGCTGTGCGGGTCGACGATGGACATTTGGAGCGCCCGGCGGCGACGAGTCGCTGAGGATTTCTTCGCGGTTCTCGCCCGCGGGATTTCCGGCGGCCACTTCGGTTCACATCCTGATCGGCCATCCCTCCGAGCCTTCTACTCCCCGCTCGTCACCCATCGGCGGTTTGGGCCATCGTCCGTCTGTGCGTCTGCTCGACCGCTACCTCCTGCGCGAACTGCTCCTGCCACTCGCCGTGTGCATGGGCGGGTTCCTGGTGTTCTGGGTGGCGTTCGACCTCTTCTCCGAGCTGGCGAACCTCCAGCGGGAGCACGCCACCGCGGTCGGCATCGCCCAGCTCTATTGGATCCGGTTGCCGGACCTGCTCGGGACCATCCTGCCGGTCGGCGAGCTGCTCGCGCTGCTCTATGCGCTGACCCATCACGCCCGGCACAACGAACTCACGGCGATGCGCGCCGCGGGTGTGGGGCTCTGGCGGATCTGTGTGCCGTACCTTGTTCTCGGCCTGCTGCTCTCGCTCGGGTCGTGGTGGATCAACGAGACCCTGCTGCCCGATGCCAAGGAGCGCGAAGACCGTCTCCGCGCGAGCTGGACCGATCCTGCGGCGACCACCGATAGCCGGCAGTGGCGGACGCAGGTCAATTTCCAGAACCAGACCGATCGGCGCGCCTGGAGCCTCGGCGCCTTCAACCTCGCCACCGCCGAGATGCGCCAGCCGCGCCTCTCGATGTACCTGCCGCCCGAGGCGCGCTGGGAGATCATCGCGGAGACCGCCCGTTGGACCAACGGCTATTGGCGCCTGACCAACCACCTCGAGATATTCCATCGCTCCGCCTCCGATCCCGACCCGGCGAGCATGCTGAAGCTCTTGCCCTTCCTCACGACGGCGGAGCTCGGCGGGACCCTCGACGTCGTCGCGCGTTGGAGCGGCGGCACCATCGAGGTCTCGAACGTCGTGGTGTGGCGGACCAATCTTGTCTCGCCGGCCGAGGCCGGTCGCCCATCGTGGCGGATCGCTGCGCTGAGCCCGGTCACCGGCGAGGTCGCCGGGCTCTCCGGCGGCGCGCCGGTCGGAGCCCGCGCGCGACGGCTGATCATGGCCGATACCGGCATCTGGACCAACGGCGTCTGGCGTCTGCTCAACGCGCGGGAGTTCCTCTATCGCTCCGCGACCGACGCCGAACCGTTCACCCTCACGCGGCCTTGGCTGGACCTGCCGGAGCTCACGGAGACGCCCGAGGTCATCCGGAGCGAGGTCCGTGTGAGCGCGCTGCTCACCGGCACCAAGGCCGCGAAGCGTCCCCAGCTCTCCGTCGCCGAAGTGAGGAACTATCTGCGCCTTCACCCGCACTTGCCGGCGCGGCACCGGGCGCTGCTCGACACACAGCTGCAGGCCCGTCTCGCCTCTCCGTGGACCTGCCTCGTCGTCGTGCTCATCGCGGTGCCGTTCAGCGCGCCGTCCGGACGGCGCAACGTCTTCTTCGGCGTCGCCGGCAGCATCGGCATCGCCTTCGCGTATTTCGTGCTGCAGAGCGTCGGCTTCGCGCTCGGGCAGAGCGGCCAGATGGCACCGTGGCTGGCCGCGTGGTTGCCGAACCTCGTGTTCGGTCTCACCGGGATCGTGCTCATCTCGCGCGTGCGCTGACGCGCCCCGCTTCCCCATGGACGACGATATCCAACATCTCCGCGACCGTCTCGACCGTCTCGAAGCGCTCCACCTCGTCGGCCAGGTCGTCCACTCGACGCTGGACCTGCGCGAAGCGCTCCAACTGGTGCTGCGCGAGGCGGTCGGCCTGATGCGCGCCAACAGCGGGTCGGTCTGCCTCGTGAACCCCACCACGGGATTCCTGGAGCTCGAGGCCGCGCACGGCCTGCCGCCCGATGCTCCCGCGCTGAAGCTCCGCGTCGGCGAAGGCATCACCGGCTGGGTCGCCCGCACAGGGCGTCCCGCGCGGGTCGGCGATGTCAGCAAGGACAAGCGCTACTTCGGCCTGCGCCCGGGCATCCGCTCCGAGCTCGCCGTGCCGCTCCGCGTGGGCGACGCCGTGCGCGGCGTGATCAACGTCGATTCGGACCGCGCCGACGCCTTCACCGACAAGGACCAGTCGCTCCTGCAGGACCTCGCCAGCCTCGCCGCACCGGCCATCGCGAACACCTGGCTCTACGAGCAGTCCCGCCAGAAGGCGCGCCTGCTCGAATCGCTCGTCCGCGTCGGCCAGATCATCAACTCCACCATAAGCCTGGACGACGCGCTGGAGGTCATCACCCGCGAGGCCCGGACGCTGCTCGGCGCGAAGATGATCTCGCTGATGATGCTCGACGAGACGCGCGAATGGCTCGACCTCCGCGCCCACGTCGGCGCCGGCGCCGCCTATGTCGGCAAGGGCAGACTCGGCGTCTCGGAGAGCTTCATCGGCATCGTGCTCCGGCGGAAGAAACCGATGCAGCTCGAGGACGTCCAAGGATCCGGCCGCTACCAGAACGCCTCGCTCGCGCGCCGCGAAGGGCTCGTCTCCTTGCTCAGCGTCCCGCTCCTCTACGGCGGCCGCGCCATCGGCACGCTGAACCTCTACACCGGCGAGCCTCACACCTTCTCCGACGAGGAGGTCCGTGTCCTCACCACCTACGCCGAGCTCTCCGCGCTCGCGCTGGAGAAGGCCCGCCTCTACGACCGCATCGTGTCCGTCGAGGGGGAGCTCCGGCAGAGCGAACGGCTCTCCGCGCTCGGCCTGCTCGCCGCCGAGATCGCCCACGAGATCCGGAACCCGCTCACGGTGATGAAGATGCTGCACCATTCGCTCGCCTTGGATTTTCCCGCGGACGACCCGCGCAGGACCGACGTCCGGATCATGGGCGAGAAGATGGACCACTTGAACCGCATCGTGGACCAGGTGCTGGATTTCGCCCGCAGCGGCGACCCGCAGCGCATCCCGGTCGACGTGAACCAGCTGCTCGACGACCTCGGCCTGCTGACACGCCACAAGCTGCGCTCGCAGGACGTCCAGCTCGTGCGGAAGCTCGCTCCGGACCTGCCCCCGATCGTCGGCGATCCGACGCAGATCGAGCAGGCATTCCTCAACCTCACGCTCAACGCGGTCGAGGCGATGCCCGACGGCGGCCGTCTCACCATCCGTTCGCGCGCGCTCCGGCAGGACCGCCGCTCCGGGCAGGTGACGCATGTGCTCGTCCGCTTCCGGGACACGGGCGTGGGCATGACCGACGAGCAGCGCCGCCGCGCCTTCACCTCGCTGCTCGCGACCACCAAGGCCAAGGGCACCGGCCTCGGCCTCGCCATCGTCGCCCGTGTCGTAGAGCAACACCAAGGCAAGGTCCGGGTGTGGTCGAGCCTCGGGAAGGGCGCGACCATCTCGATCGTGCTGCCGGTGGAACGCTGACCGGCGGTCCTCCCGGCGCTCAACGCACGACGATCCGGAAGAACCGACCGGACGACAGGGCACCGGCCGGAACGGTCACCGCCCCGTCCGATCCGGCAGCGACGGATTCTCCATCCGAAGTCCAGGTCTCCAGGTCGGCCGAAGATTCGAGCCGGTATCCCGAGCCGGCCCCGCCGCGGACCGAGAACACGAGGCTTCCGTCGGGACGAGCGGCGGGAACTCCGAGGACCGGTGGCACCCGCACGACCAACACCGCCGCCGCGCTGACCACGCTTCCCGCCGGATTGGTCACGACCACATCATAGGTATCCGCATCGGTCGCGGTCGCCTTGGCCAAGGCTAGGACATCCCGCGTCTCGCCGGGCAGATCTGTGCCGCGCTTGCGCCATTGGTACGTCAGCGTCGGGCTGCCGGCCGCGGTCACCCGGAATGTCACCGGATCGCCCGGATCCACCGTCTGACTCACCGGACCGGTGGTGATCGATGGTGGGGTCCGCACGGTGAGGACCGCGCTGCGCGTCGCGGAACCGGCAGGGTTGGTGACCACGACCGCGTAGTCGCCGGCATCGGCGGTGGTCACCTTGACCAAGATGAGCGTGGGCCGCGTTTCGCCCGGCAGGTCTTTTCCGCCCCGGGTCCACTGGAAGGACGGTGCCGGATCCCCGGTCGCAGAGGCCTGGAATGTCACTGCATCGCCCGGATTGACCGTCTGGCTCACCGGACCGGTGGTGATGGACGGTGCGGTCCGCACGGTGAGCACGGCGGGAGCGCTGGTCGCGATGTCCCCGTTGCTCACCACCACGTCGTAGATGCCGGCATCTGCGACGGTGACGCCCCTCAACACGAGCGTCGGGGCATTCTGGCCCGCAAGGTCCTTGGACCCGCGCCGCCACTGATACGTCAACGTCGGGGTGCCGATGGCGGTCACGCTGAACACGACCTCAGCACCCGGGTTCACCGTCTGGCTGCTTGGCGAACCGGTGATGGAAGGCGGCGTCGGAGGCACCACGACAGGCGCCTTCACCGCATCGATCGCGGCGCGGAAATCAGCGACCGGGAACGAAGTCTGGCCGTACCCGCGCCGGCTGTAGAGCAGTTGCCACGGCTTGTGGCTCGGCGAGTTGGTGACGCCGTTGATGATGGCGAAGATCGGCTGGCCATCCGTGGCGACCCGGTTGGCCAGCGCGCGGTTGAAGTCCTGGAGGACGAGGTCGAGCTTGGCACGGGTGACGAAGTTCTGCGTCTGGACCTCCTGCCCGGACTGCAGGTTGATCCCCACGTGCACGACCGGGATCCCGGCCGGGTTGCCTCCGCGCGCGGCGTACCATTCATCGACGCCGGTCAGGAGTTGGGGCGCGGCGGCTTGGCAGAACGGACACCACCAAGCGAACCAATCGAGCACGACGATCTTGCCGGCGAAATCGGTGAGCTGGACCGGTTTCCCGGTGGCGCGGTCGACGAGGGAGAAGTTCTCGACGACCGAGCCGACCGTGTAGAGGGCCGCGCGGACGGGCGCGGCCACGCCGAACAGGGCCGCGGCGAGGAAGATGCGGGCGAGGAACGTTTTCATGGTGGGTCAAAACTCCGCTCCGTAGGCCACCTGGACGGCGCCCCATGTGCGGTCTTTGTAGAGGTTCTGGAAAAAAGCGGTGCCGATGCCGGCGGGCTGGTAGCGGGTGAAGTAGGGGGCGACGAAGACCTTGACCGAATGCACCCCCCAGGTGCGCCGGACCCCGAGACCGACCTGCCAAGAATCGAGCCCCGGCGCTGCGCTGGAGAAGAGCGAGTTCTCGATCTCGCCGGAGTCGTGGTAATACCGGCCCGAGACGTCGACCTGCCATCCGTCGGCCGGTGCGTAGACGAGCGTCCCGCCGAAGTAGTGCGCCTCGAAGGTCGGACGTTCCTGCGTGTACCCGCCGAAACCGCGCACGACCCATCGTTCGCCCACGGCGATGTTCAGCGAGCCCTGGTAGTTGAGCCGCTGCTCGCGATCGGTGGTGTCGGAGAGCCGGAACTCGTTGAGGACTCGGATGCGGCGGGTGAGCACGTTCTCGAAGGCGAGATGGTACGCCGCCGTGTAGAGGTCGGGTCGGCTCCGGCGCAGGCCGACGAAATCGATCTCGTACCCCGGGGCAGTCCGGTCATGGGAATAGCCGATGTCGCCCTGCACGAAGCCGACGGCGGGCAGGTACTCCCAGCGCAGCCCTAGGACGATGTTCTCGCCCCTCGGCGCCGCGGGCACGTAGCCGGGCAACGCGGAGAACTGCTGGCGATAGTATTCATCCAGCCACACCGACCGGTAGTCGGTGAAGCCCTCGTAAAGGCCGCCCGAGATGAGTGCCGTGAGCGGATCGAGCAGCTTGGCGCGTCCCCCCAACCCTCCCGAGGCCCGGCGCTTCTCCACGGAAGCCGCCGAACCCAGGAAATCGAACGCCACCGGTTCGTAGCCGATCCCGAAGGTGCTGTAGGAGCCGTTGGCGGACACTTCGTATCCCCCCCGTTTCTGGGTGTATCCGAAGGAGCTCTGCGTGAGCTGGATATCCGAGGCGAAGAGCCCCTCGAAATCGGTCTGGACCTGGTGGGTCACCGGCGAACCGGTGCTGGCCGCGGCATCCGCGACCGTGGATCCGGAAGCGTCGGATGCCATGCCGCTCGATGCCGCCAGCAGCAGCGAGGCGCAGGCGCAGCTGCGCGCGAGGCCCGGGAAGTCTCGGGTCGGTCTCATGGCTTCTTCGCTCCCAGCCCGTCGATGATCTGACGGAGCTTCTCGGCACCCTCGAAGCCGGCCCGGCGATAGACGACCTCGAACTCGGGTCGCGCCGCGGTCCCCCGCGTGCCGTCCACGACCACGATATACGGCAGTCCTGCCCCCCCGAAACTCTTCAAGGTCGCACCGTCCTTGTCGTCGACCACGAGGCTCGGGCCATGCTTCTTGATGAAGGCCGCGGTCTGCTTGGCTTCTTCCGGCTCGACGTTCACCGAGATCACTTGCACCGGGATGCCGTTCGGATTGCCGCCTTTGGCAGCATAATGCTTCTGGATCTGCGCCTCCACCAACGGGGCCGATCTGGCGCACGGCCCGCACCAGTAGGCGAAGAAGTCGAGGACCACGACCTTGCCGGCGAAGTCGGTCAGCTTGACCGGCGCACCGCTCCCGAAGGTTTTCAAGTCGAAGGACGGCGATGGCGCTGCCGTGGCGGTGCAAACTGCGGCCAACGCCAAGAAGGAGGCGAGGATGCCGAGGGATCGGTAGGAGGATCTCATGCGAGTTCGGTCTGGACGTTCATCGGCAGGAGGTGCAACCCGCGGCCTGGGCGCCACCGGTGGCAGCCGCACCCGTCTCGATCTGGCTCAGCACCTTCGAGTGATAGCTGGACGCCGAGGCATCGGAGAACTGCATGTTCGGCCGGGACACCAACCGCTGCTGATGCACCGGGACGGCGCAGCCGGCCAGAAGCCCGGCCGCCATCAACGCTGCCGCCGACGGGATGACGACGGCTCGGAAACGGCGGGAATGTCGATCAGGCTCGGTGCTCTTGTTCATGTTCATGTTCATGTTCATATCCAGCGTCGTGTGGTCGAGAAACAGACCTCGACCTTACAATGAACTCAAAGCCGTCGCGGACGCACATTCCGGGCTAGCGTCTCGGAGGACATCGTCGACAAGGCGACATAGCGCCGGGATCCATGGGACCACACCGCGGTGTTCCATCGGCCGACTTGGGCGAATACCGGCGCCTGTTCGGGGGCGGTGCGCTCGGCGTCGGGCAACGCCGAGCGGTCCACGCTGACGACGTGGATGACCTGGTCGTCGTCCTTGGCGACGAAGCACACGAGCATCGCCCGATGGCCCTGCCACTCGAACACTTTGCAGCCGTAGGTCCGGCTGGCCGCGAGTTCTGCCGGGACCTCGATCCGGACCTGGCCTGGTTGCTCGGCGGCCCATTGCTGGATCTTCGGGAAACTCGATTCGGGATAGTCGAAGTCATGCCTCCATCCCTCCGACAGGAACTTTGCCGCCGCCATCCGGAGGTCGCCAGGGACATCTTGGGCCGTGCCCGCCTCGGCGATTTGGTCGTTGGCCTTCCCATCGTCCACCTCGCGGAGCACGGCCACGCCCAGGATCCCGGCTCCCATGGCGGCCAACGCCCAGAGGACCGGGCGCACCGGTCTCCGCCATGGTCCTCCGACCTTCGCTTGGGCGGGAGCCGGAAGGCGTCGACCGGCGAGGATCGCGTCCTTGAGGTCGGCAGGCGGCTCGATGGAGCGGAGTTTCGCCGCCACGGCGGCGTCGAACGACCGCGTCTCCGCCAACCATGCGGCGAGCACGCCATCGGTCTCGGCCAACGCGAGCGCCTCGGCGACCTGGGGATCGTCCGTCGGCAACGGCCCCGGAGGGCATGCGCCGAGGATGAACTGGGCCTGGGTTCGGTTCATATCTGGGGACAAAGGGCACGCATCACGCCTTGGCTTGGAAGAACGGGAGGACCTTGCGGTCCTCCGCGGACAACGACGCCCCGAGGCACCGGCGAAGTTGGTCGCGACCGCGCGAAAGCCGGGACATCACCGTGCCGATGGGGATCCCGAGCGCTTCGGAGATCTCCGGATAGGTGAAGCTCTCGAGATAGAACAGGCTGAGCGGTGCGCGGTGGTTCTCGTCCAACTGCGCGAGCGCCTGCATCACGAGCCGGCCGTCGATGAGCCCCACGTCCGCGGGGCCGACGACCGGCAATTCGGACACGACCTCCTCCAACTCATGGTGAGGGAACCGGAGGGTGCGCCGATTGCCCCGCAAATGCTCGCGGTAGAGCGTCGTGAAGAGCCATCCCTTGACCTTCGAGGGATCGCGGAGCCCGGTGCCGTGCTGGAGCCAGAGGTAGAAGGTCTCCTGGGTGAGGTCGCTCGCCGGAGCCACGCTGCCCGCCAGGCTGAGCGCGAACCGGTAGAGCGGGACGTAGAATTCCGCCACCACCTCGTCCATGTCCGGTCCGGTCACACTCATACGAGCCTCGACGGGGCCGATCTATTCCCGCATTTCCGCAAAGAAAGCTCCGCCCGCGCCGCGACCGGTCTCAGCGGGCCCGCCCTCATCGCGTCCAACGGAGCCAAGCCTCGGAGAGCCGCCGCACGCCCGGCGTGAGCCGGGTGCGGTTGTAGGCGTCGCCGCATTGGCGGATCGCCTCGGCCAAGGTCGGGTACGGATGGATCACCGAGGCTAGCTTCCCGAGTCCGATGCCGCCGGCCATCGCCACTGCGACCTCGCTGATCAGGTCCCCGGCATGGGGCGACACGATGGTGGCGCCGACGATCCGGTCCGTGCCGCGCGCGACAAGGATCTTCACGAATCCTTCGTGCTCGCCTTCCGTCACCGCGCGGTCCACCTCGGACAAGGGGCGGACGAAACTGTCCACTGCCACACCGCGCTCCGCCGCCGAGCGCTCGGACAATCCCACGTGGGCGAGCTCCGGCTCGGTGTAGGTGCACCACGGGATGGTCAGCGCGCTCGCCTTCTTGCGGCCGAAGAACAGCGCGTTCTGGATCACCGTGCGCGCCGCGAAATCGGCCGCGTGCGTGAACTTCGCGGCCATGCAGGCGTCGCCTGCCGCGAAGATCCGCGGATGGGTCGTGCGCAGATGGTCGTCCACGGCCACGCCGTTGCGTTCGTCGAACCGCACCCCGACCTCCTCCAACCCGAGACCGCGCACGTTCGGCGCCCGGCCCGTCGCCACCAGGATCGCGTCCACCTCGGTCGTCGCCACGACGCCTCCGGCACTGTGCCGGATGAGACGGCCTCCGGACCCGACTTCGACTTTCTCCACTTTCGAGCCGAGCCGCAGCTGGACGCCGTCGCGCGTCAACGCGGTCTGGACCACCGCCGCCGCGTCGGCGTCCTCGCGAGACAGCACATGGCCGCCCGGCTCGAACAAGGTCACCTCCGCGCCGAGGCAGGCGAAGGCCTGCGCCATCTCGCATCCGATCGGCCCGCCGCCGATCACCGCCAAGCGCGCCGGCAACACCTTCAGCGAGAAGACCGTCTCGTTGGTGAGGAATCCCGCCTCCGCCAGGCCCGGGACCGACGGCACATGGGCACGGGCGCCGGTGGCGATGACCGCGCGCTTGAACCTCAGCCGGGCCGTGCCGACCGCGATGGTCGAACCGTCCAAGAAACGGCCCTCTCCCAGGAACACATCGACGCCGAGGTCGCGGAACCGCGCCGCCGAATCGTGGTGGCTGATGCCGGCGCGGACGGCCCTGACCCGCTCCATCACGGCAGCGAAATCCACCGTCGTCCCCGGAGGCACCCGGACACCGAAACGCCCCGCCTCGCGCACCGCCCTCGCGGCACGCGCCGCCCGGAGCAGCGTCTTGCTCGGGACGCAGCCGTAGTTGAGGCAATCGCCGCCGAGCCGGGCCTTCTCGACGAGCGCGACCTTCGCTCCCAGACCCGCGGCGCCCGCGGCGGTGACCAAACCGGCCGTGCCGCCGCCGATCACGACGAGATTGTATCGGCCGACGGGCTTCGGGTTCACCCAGTCGGACGGACGGACCTCCGCGAGCAGCGCGGTGTCGTGGACATCGGCGGGGAGGGGATCCATGGGGGAGGACATCGGAAGATCGCTACTGGAGCTTCTCGGCCAAGGCGCGCTTGGCCACGCGGGTGACATAGACGGTGACGACGACGGTGGCCAACAGTCCGACCCCGTAGAACAACTGTTCGGCGGTCGTGCGCTCGCGTTGGACCGGGTCGCCCCGCAGCAGCGCGGTGCCGAGCAGCGAGCCGATGTACACGTACAGGACCGTTCCCGGCAGCATCCCCAGCCAGGAGGCGAGCACGAAATCGCGCAGGCCCACGCGGGACACGCCGAGCCCGTAGTTCAGCAGACCGAACGGGAACAGCGGGGACAGCCGTAGCAGCAGCACGATCTTCCAACCCTCGCGGCCCACCGCGGCATCGACCGCCTTGAACCGGGCATTGGCGCCGATCCAGCGCACGACCCGGGCGCGCGCGAGATGGCGTCCGATCATGAAGCTCGCCGCCGCGCCGAGAGTCGCGCCGACCGAGACGCAGAGTCCTCCGACCGCCACGCCGAAGACCGCGCCCGCCCCGAGCGTCAGCAGCGATGCCGGCACGAGGCACACGCACGCCAGCACGTAGGCCAACACGAACAGCACCGCCCCCCAAGGCCCCAGCGACCGGAACCATCCGAGCGCCTCCGGGATCCGCCCCAGGATGCCGAAGTGCCGGACGGCCCAGACCGCGCCGACGAGCACCGTGGCCACGACGACGATGCGGACCCAGCGGGACGCACCTGCGGCGCGGTCGGTGCCGGCCGCATCGGATCGTTCGGGGCGGGACGCGTTCATCGATCGTTCAGCGCCCAGTCGTAGTCGGAGAACTTCACCTTGAGCCCGCCGGCGCGGATCCGGGCCGCATCGGTCTCGGAGAAGAACGGCGCGACGAACTCGGAGACCGTCTTGCCGTCCGCCGTGAAGTCGGCCGCGTACCACTTGAAGATGGGTGACAGCCACAACACGCCGGCAGAGGTATCCACGCGGTTCTTCGCCGGCTGCCGGAGGAAGGCCCGTCCCTGGTCGTCCAATTGCGCGGACAGCTTTTCCGCCACGAACGGTTCACCGCGCAAGGGCGGGCAGCTCACCGCGGCGCAGACGAGCGCGAAATGGATCCGCGCGTCCTTGTGCTGCGCCCGGATCACCTGGTGCTCCAGGTCGTCCAGCGTCAGAACCCGGCCCCAGACGTGGACCACCGGGAGGCTCCACGGTCCTTTCAGCAGGCCGCCGGCCTTCTTGATGCTCGCGATCGGGTAGCGGTCGGCGATCAGTTTCAGCGTGGTCGCGTTGTAGAGGTTGAGCAGGAAGGCCAGACGCGCGGGTCCGGTCCACGTCTTGAAATCGGCTTCCGGCACCGTGGACAGAGCGGCGAGATACGAATCGAGAGCTTCCGGCGCGGCCTTCAGGCCGGCATAGTCGACCTTGCCCTGCGAGACCCGCGCCGACAGCACGCGGGCGAACGGCTGGTGCGAGGCATCGAACGTCTCACCGGCCCGGGCGAGCACGGCAACGGCGAGGAACAACCCGAGACGCAGCAGGTTCCCTGCGGAACGCAACGATGGAAGTCTCACGCCTGTCCCTGAAGTGCTCCGGGATGTCGTTACGGTGTTCAAGTCATCATCCGTCATGCGGCAGAGGATGCACCCGTCCGGTCGGGATGCACACCTCCACCTCACGATATCGCTCCGGGATCCACCGGCAGCACCGGGAATCGCCTCGGTATCGTCGTCTTTCAACGTGATCGCCGTCACCCAGCGGCACGCCAAGCGGGGCGGACGGAGTTGCCCGGAAAGATTTCTCCGAACCATTCTGCCCTCCCGTGCGTTGTACCGGGCAGACCGATGACCTGGCCGTTCAACATCACCGACGAGCAAGCGATGTGGCGCGTGCAGAACGCGGACGACCACGCCGCCTTCGCGCGCCTCGTCGAGCGATGGGAGACGCCCATCCAGCGCCTCTGCGCGCGGATGACCGGCGATCTGCACCGCGCCGAGGACCTCGCCCAAGAGGCCTTCGCCCGGGTCTTCGCCAAGCGCCATGCCTACGAGCCCACCGGCAAGTTCTCCACTTGGCTATGGCGCATCGCGCTGAACCTTTGCCGGGATGAGCTCCGTCGACGGCAGCGGCGTCCCGAGCTCGCCCTGGACGACAGCGAGCACGGCGAGGGCGGGTCCGCCGAGTTGGCCGGAGAGACGCCGTCCCCCGACCAGGCGGTCGCCGCGTTGGAACAGGCCGAGATCGTCCGGCGCGCGCTGCTCAAGCTGCCCGAGCATTACCGTACCGTCGTCGTGCTGCGGCATTACGAAGGACTGAAGTTCGGTGAGATCGCCGAAGTGCTGGGCATCCCCGACGGCACCGTGAAATCACGCATGAACGAAGGCCTGTCGCGCCTCGCCGTGCTGCTCCGCGACTGGCAGGCCGCCAACGGCTGAGCACCCACCGGTCTCCATCCCACCCTTCATCCTCCCCACCATGAATCACCCCGCTCCCGAGACCTGGATGGCGTACCTCTACGCCGAGCTTCCCGCTGCGGCCCGCGAAGATTGCGAGGCGCACCTGCAGGTTTGCCCGGCCTGCCGGTCCTCCCTGGAGACCTGGCGGGCGACCATGGCGACGCTCGACGCGGACCATGCGACCTTGAAGCTGCCCCGGCGGCAACCGGCGACCGTGGCGTGGCGGCCGGTGCTACGTTGGGCGCTCGCCGCGTCGGTCGTGCTTTCTGCCGGGTTCCTGGCAGGTCGCTCCACCGGTCCGAGCCGCGACGAGGTGAAGCGCGAGATCGCCGTGGCCCGCGAACAGATCTCCGCCGAGCTCGCGAAGCGCCACGAGACCGATCTCCAGGCCTTGGGCACCGCGACGTTGACCGCCGCGGCCGCGGAGAACCGCCAGTTCTTCGCCGATTTCACCCGCCAGCTCAACCAGGCCCGCAGCGAGGAACGCCGCGATGTCCTCGGTGCACTCCAGTCCTACGAGGACCGTCGCGTGATGGATTACGCCGAGCTCCGTGACGGGCTGAAGCTTCTCGCGCGCAAGACCGGCACAGGGTTCCGCCAGACCGAGGACCAGCTTACCCTGCTCGCCAACTATCTGCCCGCCGATGGCGCGGCCCCCTCTTCATCGAACCTGAAGGACACCCCACAGCCAGCTATCCACGAAAAGACCCCATGA
>JANNAJ010000354.1:0-2996 GCA_031384285.1 Verrucomicrobiota bacterium | reverse complement strand
GGGGGGCGCGCCCGGCCGCGGGGGCTTGCCGGGGGGCGGGGGGGCGGGGGGCCCCTCTGTTGGGGGGGGGGGGCGCGGGCCCCCGGCGGGGGGCGCCCGCGCCCGCGGGGGGGGCCGCGCGCCCCCCCAAGACCGCACCCTTCCCTCTGTCCACCGGCCGGGCCGGTGACTAGCCTCATCGCATGACGTCCCCTGTGCTGCTCCGCTGGCTGGTGCTCGTGCTCTCCATCACTTCCCTGCTCGCCGCGGACTTGCGCGTCGCCACGTTCGATGTCGACGCCACGCCGCCGATCGGCAGCCGCATGGCCTACGATCCGGTCACCAACGCCTGGGACCTCGGCCTGCGCGCGCGCGGCATCGTGCTGCTCGGCGCCGGCCG
Organism: Verrucomicrobiota bacterium; assembly: GCA_031384285.1. Classification (GTDB taxonomy): domain Bacteria; phylum Verrucomicrobiota; class Verrucomicrobiia; order Limisphaerales; family UBA9464; genus CAIVQB01. The sequence goes on along the minus strand of JANNAJ010000354.1, from coordinate 2,617 downwards.
TCCGATCGTCCTCTGCGCGGTGGATTGGCTCGGCATCGCCAACGAGGGCCACGACGCGTTCTGCCGGACGTTGGCCGAGGCCGCGGGAACCACTCCCGACCGCGTGGCCGTCCACACGCTGCACCAGCACGACGCGCCGGACTGCGATCTCGGCGCGGAGAAGATCCTGAAGGACGGCGGCATCGACGCGCTGAACTTCGAGGGCGGCTTCCAGCGCGAGGTCCTTCGCCGGCTCGATTTCTCTGTGCGCGGAGCATTGCAAGGCGCGGTGCCGGTGACGCACCTCGGCCTCGGATCGGCGCCCGTCCGCCAGGTCGCGTCGAACCGCCGCATCTTCGGGCCCGACGGCAAGGTCCGCGCCGTGCGCTACACCGCGACCACCGACCCGGCGCTCCGGGCGGAACCGGAGGGCACGATCGATCCGGAGGTCTCGCTGGTGAGTTTCTGGGACGGGGAACGACCGGTCGCCGTGCTGAGCTACTACGCCACGCATCCGCAGAGCTATTACCGCACCGGAATCGCGAACCCTGATTTTCCCGGCATCGCGCGCTTCATGCGCCAGCTCGCCGTCCCGGGCGCGCTGCACGTCCATTTCAACGGGGCCGGCGGCGACATCGGCGCGGGGAAGTACAACGACGGTTCGCCCACCAACCGCCTCGTGCTCGCCGAGCGGCTCGCGGACGGCATGCAGCGCGCCTGGGCGACGACGAAGCGCGAGCCGCTGGCGGCCGATGCCGTGGCGTGGCGCACCGAGGCGGTCTCGCTGCCGCCGTCCAAGCACCTCGATGCCGCGAAGCTCCAGGCCGAGATGCGCGGCCGCACCGCGCCGTTCGTCACCCAGGGCGGCGCGTCCCGTCTCGCGTGGCTCCGCCGTTGCGAGGCCGGCCAGAAGATCGACGTCGGCTGCCTCGCGCTCGGACGCGCCCGCATCCTGCATCTGCCCGGCGAGTTGTTCGTGGAGTACCAGCTCGCCGCGAAAGCCGAGCGTCCGGACCGCTTCGTGGCGATGGCGGCGTACGGCGACTACGGCCCGTGGTACATCGGCACCGCGCGCGCCTACACCGAAGGCGGATACGAGACCGAGCCGCGCTCATCGAACGTCGGCCCCGAGGCCGAAGCCGTCCTGCTCGGCGCGATCCGCAGGTTGCTGAAGGATTGAGGCACCACGGCCGGGGCACGGATGCCGCTTCCCACCCACCAGCGGCTCCGCTAGTCACTGCGTTCCACGCGTGACGCTCTACGACCAACTCACCAAGACCGCTTCGCTCGGCAACGACGCCCTGCTCGGCGGCTTCCTCGACTACACGACGGCCAAAGGCCTGGAGCTCTACCCGGCGCAGGAGGAGGCCATCCTCGAGCTCTTCGAGGAAAAGAACGTCATCCTCAACACGCCGACCGGATCCGGCAAATCGTTGGTCGCGGCGGCGCTGCATTTCCAGTCGCTCGCGAAGGGCCGGCGCTCGTTCTACACCTGCCCGATCAAGGCGCTGGTGAACGAGAAATGGCTCTCGCTCTGCCGCGAGTTCGGTCCGGAGAACGTCGGCCTCAGCACCGGGGACGCCACGGTGAACCACGACGCGCCCATCGTGTGCTGCACCGCCGAGATCCTCGCGAACATCGCCCTGCGCGACGGCGCGGACGCGCTGGTCCACGACGTGGTGATGGACGAGTTCCACTACTACTCCGACCGCGACCGAGGCGTGGCCTGGCAGGCGCCGCTGCTCACGCTGCCGCGGACGCGCTTCCTGCTCATGTCGGCCACGCTCGGCGAGACGGCGTTCTTCGAGCAGGAGCTCACCAGGCTGAACGGACGCCCCACCGTGACCGTGCGCTCGGGCACGCGGCCGGTGCCGCTGGATTTCGCGTACTCCGAGCTGCCGTTGGCGAAGACCCTCGAGAGCCTGCTCGCCGACGGCAAGGGCCCGGTCTACGTGGTCCACTTCACCCAGAAGGAAGCCGCCGAGAGCGCACAAGATTTCACGAGCATCACCGTCGCGTCGCGCGACGAGAAGGCGGCGGTCGCGTCCGCCATCGAGAGCTTCAAGTTCGCCAGCCCGTACGGGCCCGAGCTCAAGAAGTGGCTGCGGCACGGCATCGGCCTGCACCACGCGGGCCTGCTGCCGAAGTACCGCATCCTCGTCGAGCAGCTCGCCCAGCGCGGCCTGCTCAAGGTCATCTGCGGCACCGACACCCTCGGCGTCGGCATCAACGTGCCGATCCGTACGGTGCTCTTCACCCGGCTGTGCAAGTACAGCGGCGAGAAGGTGGCGATCCTCGCCGCGCGCGATTTCCACCAGATCGCCGGCCGCGCCGGACGCAAGGGCCACGACAACGTCGGATGGGTCGTCGCGCAGGCCCCGGAACATGTCATCGAGAACCTCAAGCTGGAGGAGAAATCGAGGAGCACCGGCAAGAAGGTCGTGAAGCGCCAGGCGCCGGAGCACAACTTCGTCAACTGGGACAAGAACACCTACACGCGTCTCATGACCGCGCCGCCGGAGCCGCTCACGTCGCGGTTCCAGGTCACGCACGCGATGCTGCTCAACGTGCTCGGCCGGCCCGGCGACGGATGCCGCGCGATGCGAGAGATGATCCGCCGTTGCCATGATTCGGCGAA
>JANNAJ010000351.1:0-1787 GCA_031384285.1 Verrucomicrobiota bacterium | reverse complement strand
ACACCTTCTGACGGCGCGGCCCCGGGGCCGCGCCGTTTTTCGTTCCTACGGGTTGCAGCGGGCCTCGGACGGCGCGAGGGACGCCATACCGCCGCCCAGGCCGTGCCCGCCGGGCCGGCGCAAAAGGCTTCCTCACGCCAGCAGCGGCTTGACCAATTCGCCGTGGATGTCGGTGAGGCGGAAATCGCGGCCTTCGAAGCGGTGGGTGAAGCGGGTGTGCTCGATGCCGAGCAGATGCAGCATCGTGGCGTGCAGGTCGTGCACGCTCACGGGGTCCTTCACGATGTTGTAGCCGAAGTCGTCGGTCTGACCGACCACGGTGCCGGGTTTCACCCCGCCGCCGGCCATCCAGAGCGAATAGCAGCGCGGATGATGGTCGCGGCCGAAGCTCGCCTTGGTGATGTCGCCTTGCGAGTAGGCGGTGCGGCCGAACTCGCCGCCCCAGATGACCAGCGTGTCGTCGAGCAGGCCGCGCTGCTTCAGGTCCTTCACCAGCGCGGCGCTGGCCTGGTCGGTGTTCTTCGTCTGCGCCTTGATGCCGTCGGGCAGGCCGCCGTGGTGGTCCCAGTCGCGGTGGCAGAGCTGGATGAAGCGGACGCCGCGTTCCGCCAGCCGTCGGGCGAGCAGGCAGTTGTTGGCGAACGACGACTTGCCCGGGACGGCGCCATAGGATTCGAGGACCTCCTTGGGCTCCTTCGCGATGTCCATCAGCTCCGGCACGCTGGTCTGCATGCGGAAGGCGAGCTCGTAGTTGTCGATGTGGGTGGCGATGTCGGGGTCGCCGAGCGCGCCGAGCTGGCGCTTGTTCAGGTCCTGCATGGCGTCGAGCAGCTCGCGGCGGGCGGTGCTGCTGAGGCCGGGCGGGTTCGAGACGTAGAGCACCGGGTCGCCCTGGCTGCGCATCTGCACGCCCTGGTAGTTGCCGGGGAGGAAGCCGTTGCCCCAGTAGCGGGCCTGCAACGATTGGCCGCCGCTGCCGCTCACAAGCACGACGAACGCGGGCAGGTTCTCGTTCTCGCTGCCGAGACCGTAGCTAACCCAGGCCCCCATCGTCGGCCGGCCTGGCTGCTGGTTTCCCGTCCCGAAGAAGGTGACCGCCGGGTCGTGGTTGATCGGGTCGGTGTGCATCGAGCGGATGAGCGCGATGTCGTCCGCGATGCCGCCGATGTGCGGCAGCATGCTGCTCATCTCGGTGCCGGCTTTGCCGTACCGCTTGAAGTCGAACGCCGGCCCGACGCACTTGAGCACGGACTGGCCCGCGGTCATGCCGGTGATGCGCTGCCCCATTCGGACGCTCGGAGGCAGCTCCTGCCCGGTCATCTCGGTGAGCTTCGTCTTGGGGTCGAAGAGGTCGAGGTGCGACGGCGCGCCGGATTGGAACAGGTAGATGACGCGTTTGGCCTTGGGCGCGAAGTGCAGGGTCCTCAGCGCGCCCATGGACTTCATCGCCGGCTCGGTCGAGCCCAGCAGGCGCGGGTTGAGCAGCGTGGCGAGAGCGATGCCGCCGAGGCCCGTTGTGCTGCGGGTCAGGAAGGTGCGGCGGGTGAGCGTGCGTTCGAGGTCGGGTCGGAAGTCCATGTCAGTCCCAGGGGTTGAAGATATCGGCGCCGGTGCGGTCGAGGTCGGAGAGATTGCGTGTTACGATGGTCAGCTTATGGGTCAGCGCGGTGGCGGCGATGAGGCTGTCGAGCGTCGGAAGAGGTCGACCGGAGGTCTCGGCAGCCGCCATGAGATCGCCCCATCGGGTGGCCACGACATCGTCGAACGGCAGGATCCGGCGATGGAAG
>JANNAJ010000344.1:0-1533 GCA_031384285.1 Verrucomicrobiota bacterium | reverse complement strand
CCGCTTCAACTTCGCGCTCTTCACGGCGGCGTCCACGATCTCTTGGCCGATGCGGCTGATGGGCAGGCTCACCGGGCCTTCCAGCGGCACGCCCTTGTCCAGGCAGTGCAGGAGGTATTGCACCGGGTTCTGGTCCGGGGCCTTGGGCGCGGGCGCGGGGAGCTGGTGCGGCACGGTCTTCTTGCGCGTCTGCACGGTCACGTAGTCGTCGTAGTCGTAGCTGCTCACGGTGCCGTCGGTGCCGAGGATGATGAAGCCGCACTTGGGCTGCGGCTGGATGATCCACGGATCGGTGAAGGTGCCCCAGCGCGTCTCGAACTTCGACAGGCCGTGCGCGTAGCGGGCGACGACGATGCTGTGCTCGTCCACTTCGAGGCCGGCCGGTTCATCCACGGTGGCGGTGACCTCGAGCGGGCGGCGTCCGCCTTGGTACCAGGTGCCGAGCGTGGTGCCGTAGCCGAGGTAGTCGAGCAGCGAGCCGCCGCCCTGGGCCTTCTTGTAGAACCAGGAATGCGGCTTCTCCTTCGCGACCTGTTCGCGGGTCTTCTCGTCCTTGTCCGCGCCGTGGAAGAGCGGGCCGCGGTTGCCGCCGATGTGCCAGACGTTCAGCACCTCGCCGATGACGCCCTTGGACACGAGTTCGTGGGCCTTGCGGTGCGAGCCGACCCACTGGAGCGGCCAGTTGATCATCAGCGTCTGGTCCTTGCCCATGGCCTTGACCATGGCATCGGCTTCCTTGAGCGATGCGGCGAAGGGCTTCTCGACCAAGAGGTGCGGGCCGTAGGGCGCGACCTTCTTGACCCATTCGCCGTGCTTGGACGCCGCGGGACAAAGGATGACGACGTCGGGCTGGGTCTTCTCCAGGCACTCGCGGTAGTCGGTGAAGGCGCGGTCCCGGGTGACGAGGCCCTTCTGGATGGCTTCCTCCATGCGGGCGGGCTGTTCGTCGCTGATGCCGACGATCTCGGCGTGGGGATGCTCGTGGGCGTACCGGAGCAGGTCGCCCATGTGGAAGTGGTCGAAGTTGATGCCGGCGATTTTCCAGGTGCGTCGTTTCATGGGAGCGATGTCGTGGGTGAGCTTGCCTCGCCGCGCTTCCGGGGCAAGCTCCGGTCATGCGACGGATCGTCTTTCTCGTGCTTCCTCTGGCCTTCGTCCTGTCCGCGTGCCGCACGGTGCCGCGCGTGACCGACAACGCGGCCGGGTTCCGCGCGGCGCTCGCCGGGGTCGCCGACCGGCCGAACGTGGTGCCCGGATCCGATGCGGAGCGGACGGGGATCGCGGGAGTGAAGGGGCTGCTCGGCAAGATCGATGCCGCGAACGTCCGCGCGAGCACGACGAAGGTCTACGCGCCGGACTGCTACCTGAACGACACGCTCAAGACCTTGCACGGTTCCGCGGCCATCGAGGCCTACTTCTTGGCGACCGCCGATGCCGCCGAGAGCGTGACCGCGACCTTCGACGACGTCACCCGCAGCGGCGACGGCCTGTACTACTTCCGTTGGGTCATGGATACCCGTCTCAAGAAGGTGG
>JANNAJ010000342.1:0-5973 GCA_031384285.1 Verrucomicrobiota bacterium | reverse complement strand
GGCGAGCGCGGCGGCGGTGACGAGACGGCGGAGATCGGCGCCGGCCTTGAGCTGATCGGCGAGCGCGGGGAGGAGTTTGGCGGCGGGCGTCTCCTGCATGAGACGCACGAGCGGCTCGAGCGGACCGAAGTCGAGCGCATCGGGCGCATCGGCGGCGAACGCGGGCGCGAGGCCGAGCTCGTTGGCAGCGCCGAGGCCGACCGAGGCGACGAGCATGCCGCGGCCGACGTCAGCGAGGAATGCGCGGCGAGTGTGGGGGGTGTTCATGGTGTCCTCCGGGAAGGGAAAGGTCTGCGGGCCATGCTGCGGTAATAGGCCCGTTGACCGGGCGAGTCAAGCGGGCGGATGGGGGAATATGAAACGCGCGAAAACCAACTGCCGCTTGCTCGCGCGCGCGTCGTCCGGCATCTTCGCGACGTGCCTTTCCCCTGGCGGAACTTCATGCGGGCGCGGAATGCGTTGTGGCTGGCGCTGCTTTGCCTCGCTGGCAGCGGGCGCGCGGACGATTGGCCGCGTTTCCTCGGCCCGCGCGCGGACAACACCTCCGCCGAGACCGGCCTCCTCGACAAGTGGCCGACGAACGGCCCGCCGCAGCTCTGGGACAAGGCCATCGGCACCGGTTATTCCGCGCCCAGCGTGCGCGGCGATCTGCTGGTGCTGCACCATCGCGTCGGCGGGGAGGAAATCGTGGAGGCATTCGAGGCGGCGACGGGCAAGCCGCGCTGGAAGCACGCCTACGCGAGCCGGTTCGTGGATCCTTTTGGCTACAACAACGGCCCGCGTTGCACGCCGCTGCTCACCAGCAACCGCTGTTACACCTTCGGCGCGGAGGGGAAGCTGCTTTGCCTGTCGCTCGACGCCGGCAAGCTCCTCTGGCAGCGCGACACGGCGAAGGACTGGCAGATTCCCGAAGCCTTCTTTGGCGTCGGCAGCACGCCGCTGCTCGAAGGCGGCAAACTCATCGTCATGATCGGCGGACAACCCGACGCCGGCATGGTCGCGTTCGACCCGGCGACCGGGAAGACGCTCTGGCAATCCGTCGGCGAGAAGAACTGGTCGGGCCGGCCGAAGCTTGATTGGCCGGGCGAGCCCGCGTTGGATTGGCGCCGCTCCGACAAGCAGGCCAGCTACGCCTCCCCCGTCGCGGCGACGGTGAACGGCGAACGCCTCGTCTTCGGCCTCATGCGCCAAGGCCTCGTCGCGCTCGACCCAGCGGACGGCTCGGTGAGGTTCTCCCGCTGGTTCCGCTCGCGCGCCGAGGATTCCGTCAACGCCTCCGATCCCGTGGTCGTGGGCGACCAGGTCCTCATCTCCGGCGCCTATTATCGCGTCGGCTCCGTCCTCCTCCGGATCGCACCGGGGAACAAGAGCTTCAGCGAATCGTGGAAGGGCCTCGGATTGGAGATGCACTGGAGCACGCCGGTGCTCGTGGGCGGAAACCTCTACGGCTTCAGCGGGCGCAACGAACCCGACGCCGTGCTGCGCTGCGTGGAGTTCGCCACCGGCAAAGTGAAGTGGGAGCGCGACGAACGTTGGGGCAAGCACAGCTCGGAGCAACCGGCGGTCTTCGGACGCGGATCGTTCCTCGTCGCCGACGGCAAGCTGTTCGCGCTCGGCGAAGGCGGCTTGGTCGGGATCTTCCGGCCGGACGCGGAGAAATGCCGCGAGGTCGGTCGCTGGCAGGTGCCCACCCTGAAGCATCCCTGCTGGGCCGGGCCCGTGCTCTCCGACGGCCGGCTCTATCTCCGCAGCGAAGACCGCCTGGTCTGCCTCCGCGTCGCGAAGTGACGGCGCCGGCGTTTCAGGCGGTGAAATCCGCCGCGAGGCCGACGGGCGCCCATTCCGCGAGCTCGGCCTCGGCGGCGGCGAGGGCCTTGCGGCTCTTGTCCAACGCGTAGCGGCCCAGCACCAGGCGCAGCGGCGACCGGCCGTCCTGCACCATCTTCACGATCGCCGCGGCGGCGCGGTCAGGATCGCCCGGTTGCCGTCCGTCCATCCGGCCGAGCAGTTGCGCGAACTTCCCGCTCGTCGCGTCGTAATCGGCGATGTGTCCCGCGGCCCGCTCGAGCGAGCGCGCGACGAAGCGCGTCCGGAACGGACCCGGCCGCACCAGCGTCACCTTGATGCCGAGCGGCGCGACCTCGGCGCGGACGCCTTCGCTCACACCTTCCAGGCCGCACTTGGCTCCGCCGTACACGCTGAAGCCTGGGTAGTTCGCGATCGCCGCCGCAGCGCTCACGTTGATGATGTGGCCCGATCGCTGCGCCCGCATGACCGGCAGCACGGCGCGCATCACGTGCAGCGGGCCGGTCAGGATCACGGCGAAGTTCCGCTCGATCTGCGCGTCGGTGCATTCCTCGAGGGCGCCGACCAGGCCGTATCCGGCGTTGTTCACGGCGACGTCGATCCGTCCCCAGACCAGCGCCGCCTCGGCCACCACCGCGCGGATCCGCGCCGGATCGACGACATCGAGCGCGAAGGTGCGGACCGCGTCCGGCGCCAAGGTAGCGAGATCCGCGATCGCGGCGGCGTCCCTCGCGGTGGCGACGAGGCGGTCGCCGCTCGCGACCACGCGTTCCGCGAGCGAACGACCGAAGCCGCTCGAACAACCGGTGACGAACCAGACCCGAGTTTGATCGCTCATAGGGAAATCTTCGCCCGGAAACCGGGCCCTCCACCCGTCGCCTCGATCCACGGCGTGTCAACCCGCCATGGTGGCGCGGGTGCGACCGGAAGGTTGCGAGAAGAGCTCCCAGCTCTTTGCAAGCGTCGGCGTCTGCTGACGCAGCCACGAGATACCGCGGAGGACGATCTGCTCCGTAGGAGACATGAATCTGGAAGGCAGGAAAACAGGAACCGAACCGGCAAAGCTCCGGGGCTCCCGCCTTCCCTTCTTCCAGATCTTCTCCCCGGCCGGTTTCTCCTAAAGAACAGTGAAGCGCCCGGTCCCATGCCCGCCAGTCCCGATCGCGGCCCAACTTATCGGTTGTCTTGCCCCCTGCCCCGCCCCAGAAAAGGGGCGGCATGAGGAACAAACTGCTCGCGGAGTTCTTTGGGACGTTCTGGCTCGTCTTCGGCGGTTGCGGAAGCGCCGTGCTGGCGGCGAAGTTCTTCGCTACCCAGGGCGCCACGCCGATCAACCTGGGCATCGGCCTCGTCGGTGTGTCCTTCGCTTTTGGTCTGACCGTGCTGACGATGGCCTATGCCATCGGCCACATCTCCGGCTGCCACTTGAATCCCGCCGTCTCCGTCGGGCTGTGCGTGGGCGGCCGTTTCAGCAGGTCCGATCTGTTGCCGTACATCGGCGCCCAGGTCCTAGGCGGCATCGCCGGCTCGGCCGTGCTGTGGCTCATCGCGAACGGCCAGGCCGGGTTCACGACGGCAGATGGTTTCGCGGCCAACGGTTTTGACGGACATTCGCCCGGCAGATACTCCATGGGCTCGGCATTGGTCGCGGAAACGGTGCTCACCTTCTTTTTCTTGATGATCATCTTGGGGTCCACCGACCCGCGCGCACCGCAAGGTTTCGCCCCCATCGCCATCGGTCTGGGGCTGACGCTGATCCATCTCATCGGCATCCCGGTCACCAATCTCTCGGTCAACCCCGCGCGGAGCACCGGGCCGGCGTTGTTCGTGGGCGGCTGGGCCGTGCAACAGCTCTGGCTGTTCTGGTTGGCCCCGGTCCTCGGCGCGGCTCTCGCGGGGTTGGTCTATCCAGCCATGGCCGGCAAGCCGCCTAGCACGGGCCGGAGGTAGTTCGTAAGGGGCATACCTCCGCCTTCGAACCGCGGTCGACATGACGTCCACCGGTCCCGAGGGGCATTCTTCGGACACGCTCGGCCTCACCGCTGGCGCCTTGGAGCGCCTTTGAGTTCCTCACGACATCCTTTGCTCCGCGGCTTGACGCTGGCGGGTGCGCTCCGCACTCTGGAGGCCCTTAGAGCGGGTGTAGCTCAATGGTAGAGTTCCAGTCTTCCAAACTGGCCACGCGGGTTCGATTCCCGTCACCCGCTCCATTTTCTCGCTGAATCGGCCGGACCGACGATCTTCGATCATGTCCGACGAGGTTTGGCTTTTGTCCCGACGGTGATCCCGACATTCTCCCACCCGTGGAAAACGCCTCAGCCTCGCGCTCCGGCCCTGCCGCCCTTCCCATCGGTCCTGTTCCCGCTTCTGACCGCCCCGACCTGGTCCGGGCGGTCGCGCTCTATCGCGCGATGGCCACCGCCCGCCGGGTGGACAAAGTCGAGATGGAGCTGGTGAACCGCGGCGAGGCGTTCTTCCACGTCGGCGGGGCCGGCCACGAGGCGTGCGCGGTGCTGCACGCCCATCTGACGCCGGACGATTGGCTCCACCTCCACTACCGCGACAAGGCGTTGATGCTCGCGCGGGGCATCCCGGCCGAGCAGTTCTTCCACAGCTTGCTCTGCACCGGCGCGAGCCATTCTGCGGGCCGGCAGATGAGCGCGCACCTCAGCGCGCCGGACCTGAGGATCCTCAGCCTCGTCGGTCCCGTCGGCAACAACGCCCTCCAAGCGGTCGGCGTCGCCCATGAGATCATGGCGGGACGCGGAGCACCGGACGCGGCACCCAGCAACGCGGTCGTGGTCTGCGCGGTGGGCGACGGGACGAGCCAGCAGGGCGAGTTCCTTGAAGCGGTCGCCGAGGCGGTCCGGTCCAGGTTGCCCGTGCTGTTCTGGGTCGAGGACAACGGCCTCGCCATCTCGACCCGCACCCGCGGGAAGACCTTCTATCAGTTGCCGCAAGGCGATGCCGCGGAGTTCTACGGGCTCCCGGTCCACCGTCTCGACGGACGCGATGCGCTGGCGTGCGACCGCGCGCTCGGCCCGATCGTCCGCGGCATGAGGGCTTCACGCGGGCCGGCTTTGGTCGTCTTCCGCGCCGAGCGGCTCACCCACCACACGAACGCCGACGACGAGACCCGCTATCGCGGGAGCGAAGCGATCTCCCGGATCCGCACCGAGGCCGATCCGATCGCCAGGCTCCGCGCGCAGCTGATCGAAGCCGGCGTCCCCGACGACGAACTCGACGGACTCGACGCCGAGGTCGAACGCGAGGTGCGCGCCGCTGCCGGACGCGCCCTGGTCGCGCCGGACCCGGTGCCCAACCTCGACGCGCGCCGACCGTTGCCTGTCGCTCTCGCCGCGCGCCCGGAGCATCGTGGCGACAGCTCATCGCCGCGGCTCTCGATGCTCGAGGCGATGCGCGAGGTCCTGCGCCGGCACCTCGGAGCCGACGGACGCGTCTCGCTCTACGGACAGGACATCGAGGACCCGAAGGGCGATGTCTTCGGGCTGACGCGCGGTTTGTCCGGCGCCTACCCGGCACAGGTGAAGAACTCGCCGCTCACCGAGAGCACCATCGCCGGCGTGAGCATCGGGCGGGCGTTGGCGGGTGGCCGGCCGGTGGCGTGCATCCAGTTCGCCGACTTCCTGCCGATCGCCTACAACCAGATCGCCAGCGAGCTCGGATCGATGCACTGGCGGACGGACGGCGGATGGCAGGCGCCGGTCATCGTGATGGCTCCGTGCGGCGGCTATCGCCCGGGCCTCGGGCCGTTCCATGCGCAGACCTTCGAGAGCGTCATCGCCCACGTGCCGGGCGTCGACGTGTTCATGCCGAGCACCGCTGCCGACGCCGCGGGCCTGCTCAACGCGGCGTTCGCCAGCGGACGCCCGACGGTCTTCCTCTACCCGAAGGTCTGCCTGAACGACCCGGCGTTCTCGACGAGCTCCGACGTCGCGGATCAGCTCGTGCTGCCGGGCAAGGCGCGCCTCCTCACGCGCGGCGACGATCTCACGGTCGTCTCTTGGGGCGCGACCGTCCCGCTCTGCGCCCGTGCCGTCGCCGCGTTGGAGGCCGCGGGCGTCCACGCGGAGCTCATCGATCTCCGCAGCCTCAGCCCCTGGGACAGCGACGCGGTCTGCGCCAGCGCCAGCCGCACCGGACGCC
>JANNAJ010000338.1:0-1723 GCA_031384285.1 Verrucomicrobiota bacterium | reverse complement strand
GCCCGCCGGGCAGGAGGACCACGGAGGTGTTGAAAGCGGCTTGGATCCCGAGCTTCAGATTGAGCCCGAACGAACCGGACCAGCGTCGGATCCAAGAGCGCGATGACGACGGCGATGCGACCGCGCCGTCATCGGAGCCTGGCACCGGCGACCCATCGGCAGCGGCGGCCCGATCAGCAGCGAGCGGCGGTGCCTCGGGTCCGCCGAGGAACCAGTCCGGCCAATGCGCCAGCCCAGCGGTCCGGCCGTCGGCTTCGGCGAACTCGGCGAAACCCACGCCGTGTCGGCGGACGGCGCTGCGCTTCCACCACGACTTCACCACCTCGCGCCGGGCGGCGCGTTGTGCCCAGCCGACCACGAGAAAGCTCCCGAGGAACGACATGCCGCACAGCGCTCCGAAACCCAGCTTCCACACGGCGCAGAGGGCGCGCCACGCCTTGGCCCGGAGGTCGCCACCGGCCGCCTTCTGAGGGACGGGGACGGGACCGTCGGAGGCGCCCTGCCCTTCCGCGGTGCGCGCGTCGAGACCGTGCCCGCGAGATCCGGAGTTCATGCGAAGGCCTCCTCCAGAACTGTGCCTTCAGCGAACCCGGTCTTGAAGCCCATCAGTCTCCCAATGGTCGGCGCGATAGAGGTCTGGTCGGTCAGCTTGTCGACGACGGCACCGCGCGGGATGCCCTTGCCGAAGACCAACGCAAAGATCTCGTGCGCCGAGCGGGAGTTGAAGTGGTGCTGGCAGGGCACGTCGACGAACGGGTTGTCGTCGCGCCCGCAATCCGGCACGACGACGAACACCGTGTCGTCGCGATAGAACGGATCGGCCTCGACCGCGGAGACGAGCGTCTTCAGCCCCTCGTCCATGATGGCGACCGCGCGGGTGTAGTGGTCGAGGTAACCCCAGTGGACGTAGTCGCAGTCCTGGTAGTTGACCATGACGAGCTTCGGGCGGAGCTGCTTGAGTGCGCGCAGCGTCAGCTCGGTGAGGAGGCGGTCGCCGCGCGGGTTCACCAGGCCGGTGTCGCCATAGAAGCCGCGCCAATCCTCCCAGAAGCGTCCGATGGCCCCGCCCTGGCCTTGTTCCTTGGAGGCGCGGTAGTCGAGGTCCTCCAGCTTCGCCAGCTCCTTGCGCTGCTTGTCCAGTTCCTTGCCGTCCCACTTGCCTTCGGCGAGATGCCGGCGGAGCTGCCAGGTCTTGTACCGGCGGAGACTGAGCGTCTGCGAACGATAGCTCACGCCGAAGAGGTGGTGGTTGCTGAAGTTGTAGAACTCCTCGTCGGCGCGGTCCTCGCCGTTGATGAGCAGGGCTTGGTGGTCGGGGATGGCGAAGGTCTCGCGCAGGTGCTCGAAGATCGTCGGCACCTTCGCCTCGAACCGGGCGCCGAGCAGCTTGAAGCCCGCGTCGGCCCGCTCGCTGCCGATGTCCTGGTAGCGGTCGTACTTGCCGGTGAGCAGGTTCAGCGTGCCCTCGCCGTGGCTGGTGTTGAGCCCTTCGAACTGGGCGATCTCCATCCTCGGGAAGAGCACGCCGCGCTTGGCCAGCTCGTGCGTGAGGAACGGCGCGTACGAGGTGCGCGGTTCGATGGATTCCCGCCGGCGAGCGCCGCCGCCCCAGCGGACGACGATGACGTTCGGGCCCCGGTACCCGGACAGCCCGGACGGCGGGGCGGCGGCGAACGCAGCGGGCACGCCGGACATCGCGGCCACGCCGAGCGCGGTGGTGCGA
>JANNAJ010000263.1:0-9929 GCA_031384285.1 Verrucomicrobiota bacterium | reverse complement strand
TCCTGAACGACAACGAGTGGAGCATCGCGAAGAACGTCGGTGCCATCGCCACCTATCTCGGCAAGCTCACGACGAATCCCCACTACAACAAGCTGACCAAGGATTTCGGCACCTGGCTGCGCAAGCTCCCCAAGGGCCAGCTGGTCTCGATGGTCGGCCAGAAGACCGAGGAGGCGATCAAGGGCATCGTGAGCTCGGTCGGGCTCGAACACACGCCCTCGCAGCTCGATCCGGACGGCAGGGGCGGCCACGGGTCGGCGCTGCTGTTCGAAGAGTTCGGTCTGCGCTATCTCGGTCCGATCGACGGCCATGACCTTCCGTTGCTCGTCAGCACGCTCGAGTTCGCCAAGACCTGCGCCGAGCCGGTGGTCATCCACATCCTCACGCAGAAGGGCCGAGGCTACGAGGCCGCGCTCAAGCATCCGGAGAAGTTCCACGGCCTCGGGCCGTACGACGTCCAGACCGGCCAGACGCCGTCGCCGAAACCTGGCGCCGCGCCGATGTGGCAAGAAGTCTTCGGCAAGACGATGGTCAAGCTCGCCCGGCAGAACAAGAACGTGGTCGGCATCACCGCCGCGATGCCCACGGGGACGAGCCTCAAGCTCTTGGAAGCCGCGGTCCCGGGGCAGTATTACGACGTCGGCATCGCCGAGGAGCATGCGGTCATCTTCGCCGCGGGGATGGCCACGATGGGCTTCAAGCCGGTCGTCGCCATCTACAGCACGTTCCTCCAGCGCGCCTACGACTGCATCCATCACGACGTCTGCCTGCAGGACCTCCCGGTCATCTTCTGCATGGACCGCTCGAGCCTCAGCGCGAACGACGGTCCGACGCACCACGGCCTGTTCGACATCTCGTATCTTCGCTGTCTGCCCCAGATCATCGGCATGGCGCCGGCGAACGAGGACGAGCTGCAGGACATGATGTTCACCGCGACGCTGCAGAAGCATCCGGTCGCCATCCGATATCCTCGCGGCAACGCCGAAGGCGTGCCCGTGAAGGAGCAGCCGGCCGTGATCGAGATCGGCAAGGCCGAGGTCGTCCGCCATTTCTCCAACAAAGGCGGCAAGAAGGTCTCGCTGTTCGGCCTCGGGCCGATGCTGACGCTGGCGAAGGAGGCCGCTGAGATCCTCGCGGCCGACGGCGTGGACGTCGCGGTGATCAACCCGCGCTTTTTCAAGCCGCTCGACAAGGACGTGACCGAGTTCTTCAGCCAAGCGGCCGACGTGGTCGCCACTTTGGAGGACCACGTCGCGATGGGTGGCTACGGCAGCGCGGTGCTCGAATGTCTCAACGACGCCGGGATCAAGACCCCGGTCATCCGCATCGCTTGGCCCGACCAGTTCATCGAGCACGCCAGCAGCGTCGACTACCTCCGGGCCAAGCACGGCCTCACGACCGCCCGACTGGTCGCGGATATCCGTGTGCAATTGGCCGCGGGTCATGCCACTCGGGTTTCGGGCATCGCAGTGGCCTGAACCCATCTGCCCCAACGATCGAACCAAGAGGACGCCCCGAGCGTCCTCTTTTTTTCTGCTTCGGGGACTTGGGCGAACAAGTAGTTGACTAATCGGTCAAATAAAGCATGGTCCGGCCGTCGTGAGTCTGGCCGTCTTCCAATCGAAGTTGAAGTCCTTGGTTCGTTCTGGACTATTTGATAAGGCGCATCTGCCGATGGATGGCGTGGAATCGACCGGGTACTGGTCAAACCAATCGGTCAAATATCCGGCTATTTTCCTGCCTGCACCGGCCTTGCCCAGCGAGCGTTGGTGCGCCGCGGTGCCGGTGCCCGGAAGAGCCCATGTGGCGCACCACGGCACACCGGAACAAAGCGAGGCCGGATCGGTGCCCATGGGAATCCTGTGTAAATGCGCTGGAGCGCCCGATCTGCCCTCTGGCACAAGCTCCGCTAGGGGTGGGGTCCAGATGGCTCGGATGACACAATGGATGGCTTTGATCCAGACGCCTCGACACCGGTCCGCCGTCCTCCCGGTGGTGGCGCGGGACGCGCGTTGAACCGGTGTAGATTGAACGCCCTCCATCGAACTTCGTCCCACTACTCCACAAACTACGGAACCATGAAAGCGAACCTTCCCCTCGCCGTTAGCGGGCCTCCCACCTCATCGCAACGCGACACCCGCGTCCGGACGCCTCGTCCGACCGCTATCAAAGCTTCGCCCCGGCGTCGGGTGGTGCCTTCGGCGCTCCGGAAACCGGCTCCTGTCCTGCGGCGACGTGCGTCCGTGGTCGAGCCCGGGCGTGCTCCATCCAAAGCGGCGCCGGATACGACGCTGGTCTTGCCTGCGGCGACGGTCGCTGACGCAAGCGTGGTCTTCATCCCGGAGGTCGCTCCTGCCGCGGTCACCTTCGCCGAAACGGTCCGGCCGAAGCCCGTCGTCGAGCCGTTGCCCGAGCGCGGTCCGTGGGACGAGAACACCTCCTTGCGGTTGTATCTGCGCGAGGCGGTCGCGACCCCGTTGATCACGCCTGCCGAGGAGGTCCTTTTGGCCCACCGGATCCAGGCGGGAGACGAGGCCGCCCGCGAGCACATGATCAAGGCGAATCTGCGTCTCGTCGTCAAGATCGCTCGGGAGTACGAGGACTACGGTCTGCCGCTGCTCGATCTGATCAATGAAGGCAACATGGGCCTCATGCGTGCCGTGGAACGTTTCGACCCCACCAAGGGCGCGAAACTTTCGACCTACGCGGCTTGGTGGATCAAGCAATCCATCAAACGGGCGCTTTCGAACCAAGCGAAGTCCATCCGGCTCCCGATCCATCTCGTCCAGCAGATCGCCCAGCTCCGGCGGGCGGAGAACGCGTTCGAGGCGAAGCACGGACGCCCGGCGAAAGATCCCGAGCTGGCGGTGATCCTCGAGATCTCCGAGGACGACATCGCGCACTGGCGCGAGAGCGCGATGGTCGGCACGACGTCGCTCGATGCCCCGCTGGGCAGCGATGCCGATTCCGGACGCGTCGCGGATGTCATCGCGGACGACAACGCCCAGATGCCTTGGACCCGGGTCAGCGAGGAATCCAATGCCGAGATCATCCGGGAGCTGGTCGGGACGTTGAATGCCCGCGAACAGGTCATCCTCCGCCGGCGTTTCGCCCTCGATGGAGGGGAACCGGTGACCCTTGAGGAGATCGGAGTCGATTTCGGTCTCACGCGCGAGCGGATCCGCCAACTCGAGGCGGCGGCCCTCAAGAAGCTCCGTGACCGCATGGAATCCCGGGACCCCGGATCGTTGTGACGCCGGGGCCGGTCGACGGCCGCTCCAATCCCGCCGCGGGAAGCGCCGGTGTTGCCATCGCTTGCGCACGGTGGTGGCACCGTCTGGAAGCCGGCAGCTTGCGGAGGGTGACGCCAACGTCTATCTGGCCTTGGTGACCAGCGATGCGTTCGATGTGGTGCGGTTGTTCGTTTCCATGGGCCACAACTTCGTGGGCCACCACGGACGCGAACCGTCGGGCCATCCGATGGCCGAGGTGGCGTCGGTTCGTTGTCTCGCCGGCCGAGGTCTGGAGGGCGATCGTTTCTTGGACCACAAACCCGGCTACCCCGGCCAGGTGACCTTCTTTTCCGAAGAGGTGTTTCTTGGCCTCTGTGGCTCGCTGGACCGGCACGATCGTCCGCCTTCGGTCTTGCGCCGGAACGTGATCACCCGCGGAGCCGACCTCGACACGTTGATCGGCCAAGAATTCATCGTCCAAGGAGTCCGGTTCCTCGGCAAGGAGGAGTGTCGGCCATGCCACTGGATGGACCGGGCGTTCGGGGCCGGGGCGGAAGCTTGGTTGAAGGGCCGGGGAGGGCTGCGCGCGCAGATCCTGACGGACGGCTGCTTGCGCGTCCCCTGACCGGCCGCCGGTCTAGAGGGGATCTTGGGCCGGTCACTTCGGCATGACGGCGGCAAGGTCGGCTACGAAGGCGCGGACGTCTTCCTCCTGGGTGTCCCACGAGCACATCAACCGGCAGCCGCCTTCGCCGATGAAGTTGTAGAACATCCAGCCTTTGGCGTACATCGCCTGGATGGCCGGCTTCGGCAGTTCGACGAAGACGGAGTTCACCTGGTGGGGGAACAGGACCTTCACCCCGGGGATCGCGGAGACCAGGTCGTGCATGAGCTTGGCCATGGCGTTGGCGTGGGCGGCGTGCCGGAGCCAGACGCCGTCCTTGAGCATCCCGAGCCAAGGGGCAGAGACGAAGCGCATCTTGGAGCAGAGCTGGCCGCCTTGTTTCGCGCGGTAGTCGAACTCCTTCGCGAGCTCCCGGTCGAAGAACACCACGGCCTCGCCGACGTGGATGCCGTTCTTGGTGCCCCCGAAGCAGAGGACATCGACACCCGCCTGCCAGGTGATCTCGCGGGGAGCGACGCCGAGCGCCGCCACCGCGTTGGCGAACCGCGCGCCGTCCATGTGGAACCTGAGCTTGTGCTTCTTCGCCATCGCGCCGATCGCACGGAGCTCCGCCGGGGTGTAGAGCGTGCCGACCTCCGTCGCCTGCGTGACGGTGACCACGGCGGGCTTGGGATAATGGATGTCCGTGCGCCGTTTCACCGCCTCCTCGATGCCTGCCGGCGTCAGCCGACCGTGCTCGCCCGGGAGTTGGAGGAGCTTGGTGCCGTTGCCGAAGAATTCCGGCGCACCGCATTCATCGGTCTCGACGTGGGCCACGCTATGGCAGAGGACGCTGTGGTAGCTCTGGGTGGAATGGGCGAGCGCAAGCGAGTTCGCGGCGGTGCCGTTGAAGACGAAGAACACCTCGCACGGCGTCTCGAAGACCTCGCGGATCGCGTCCGCCGCGCGGCGGGTCCACTCGTCGTTGCCGTAGGCGGGGACGTGATGGGAGTTGGCTTCGGCGAGGGCGGCCCAGGCTTCGGGGGCGATGCCGGCGTAGTTGTCGGAGGCGAAATGTCGGTCGGGCATGGGATTCTGTCCTTCAGCGGGTCTGGCGGGTCCTGTTCGGCGTCGTATCAGCGGACGAGGCGCACGCTCGTCGGTCCTGGCGCCCGGCGGTCCCGGGCGGCCTTCACCTCAGGTGTGAGCCCTCGGGCCCCGGGCCTGGATGCGACCGGGCGGAGATCGTCGCGGCTGGACCATCCGCAAGAGCGACCGGGCTGGCAAGGCGCGCTTCATTCGCTTTCACCCGCCAGTTTGCGGTAGAGGGTCGCCAGGCTGACGTCGAGCAGCTTGGCCGCCTCCTCTTTGTTCTGGTTGGCGAGCGCGAGCACGTGGTTGATGTAGGCGGCCTCCTGGTCGCGGGAGAACTTCTTCAGGCTGACGACGCCCAACGGCAGCGGGGTGCCGGGACGCGGAGCGATCGTCCCGGCGGTGGACGTCGCCGGGATGGAAGGGGTCGAGGCGGGGCCGACCGGCGAAGCGAGTTCAGCTGACTGCTTCTCTTCCTTGCCGTCGTCCGCCGGCGCCTTCCGCTGGACGATGGGCGGGAGATCGACGACGCGGATCAATGGAAGATCGGCGAGGATGGTGGCGCGTTCGACGGCGTTCTCGAGCTCGCGCACGTTGCCTGGCCAATCGTAGGCGCAGAGGGTGTCCATCGCGCGCTGGCTCACCTTGACCGTTTGGCCCGAACGGCGGTGGACCTTGTCCTTCACGAAATGGGCGACGAGCATCGGGATATCGTCGCGCCGTTCGCGGAGACCGGGAAGGGTGATCGGTACGACGTTGAGGCGGTAGTAGAGGTCCTCGCGGAACTTGCCGTCCTTCACCAGCTGCTCGAGGTGCTCGTTGGTCGCGGCGAGCACGCGCACGTTCACGTAGCTGGGCGTGTTGTCGCCGACACGCCGGACCTCCTTCTCCTGGAGCACGCGCAGCAGCCGGCTCTGGAGCTGCGCGGGCATCGTGCCGATCTCGTCGAGGAAGATCGTGCCGCCGTCGGCGTCGTGGAAGAGGCCGTTCTTGTCGTTGACCGCACCGGTGAACGCCCCTTTGCGATGTCCGAAGAGCTCCGATTCGAGCAGGTTCTCCGGCAGCGCGGAGCAGTTGATGGGGATGAACGGACCCTGGCCGCGCCGGGAGTTGTAGTGCAACGCCCGGGCGACCAGCTCCTTGCCGGTGCCGCTCTGGCCGAGGATCAGCACGGTGGAATCGGTGTCCGCCACGCGTTCGACCATCTTGTAGACGGCCTGCATGGGTTCGCTGGCACCGATGATCTGGCTGAACTGGTAGCGCTTCTTGAGCTCCTTCCGCAGCTGCGTGTTCTCGGCGACCATCTGCGTGTGGTTGAGCGCCCGGGCCACGCAGAGCTTCAGCTCGTCGAGCTTGAAGGGCTTCTCGAGATAATCGTAGCAACCCAGCCTCATCGCCTCGACCGCGCTCTCCACCGTGCCGAAGCCGGTGATCATGATCACGACCGCCGGCGGCGAAAGCGCGCGGGCGCGCTGCACGATCTCCAGGCCCTGCGGCTTGGTCTTGTCGAGATAGAGGTCGGTGATGACCAATTCCGGCTGCTTTGCGACCAACGCGTCGGCGACGCCGTTGAAGTTGGTGAAGGGGAAGACCTCGTGGCCCCCGGCACGGAGCACCTCCGTGATCATCTGCACCATCGTCAGCTCGTCATCGACGAGGAAAATCTTGGCCATGCGAGCGACGTTAGCGGCAGGCCGTCCCGCGACGGAAGGGCAAATCAGGATGGGCTCCCCGGGGATCTGCGGGAGACTTCGCTTCTCCCGGGTTGCGACGCCTACGGAGGGCCGGCACGATGGCCTTCGATGTGGCCGGTCCTACAACGTGAGCTGCGCGAGCAGGCCCGGCAACCGGCCGGGCATTGGCTCCGGGTCCTGGGCGCTGCCGTGGTGCTCGCGGTGCTGGCGTTCGGATGGGATCCGCGGGTGTTCGCCCGGCAAGGCGACGGGCGCGGCATGTTCGCCGGGTTGAACCACGTCCTCGTCACCGCCATCTGGCTCATCGCGCCGGTGCTCACGGCGGATTGTCTCAGCCGGGAGAAACGCGAAGGGACGCTCGGCCTGCTTTTCCTCACGCCGCTCAGCGCGCAAGAGGTCGTGCTCGGCAAGGCGTTCGTGCACGCCCTGCGCGCTTTCACCCTCATCCTCGCGGCGACACCGGTGCTCATGGTGCCCGTGCTGCTCGGAGGCATCGGATGGATGGACGCCGCGCGGATGTTGCTCCTGCATCTGGCGGCGTTGTCGATGGCGCTGGCCGCGGGGCTGCTGGCGTCGTCGGTGACGCGTCGCTGGGTCCGCGCGCGGCTGCTGGCGTTCGTCCTGGTGCTCGGGGCGGCCGCGGCGTTCCTGGCGCTCAACATCACGGCGAACTCGCTGATGATGTGGCGCGCGATGGGCGGGACGGCGTCGAAGTCGACCTTCGGCACGATCTGGGCCGGGCAACTTCGGGACTGGGGCAACCGGCTCGGGTACTATGGCGCGTCGGACAACAGCTTCTGGCTGCCGGTCGGCGGTGCCGGAGCGTGGTGGGGAAACGTCGCCTTGGCCGGCGGCGTCCTGGCCGCATCGCTCGCGATGGTCTGGCTCGCGGTGCGGTCCGCGACGGCCGGCGTCCGGCGGACCTGGCAAGAGGCCCCGCCGTCGCCGAAGACCGCCGAAGCCGTCCGGTACCTGACCCGGGTGAGGGTGCCGGACGGTTGGTGGCGGAGGCGCACGGCGCGCCTGCTCGACCGCGATCCGGTGCTCTGGCGCCAGACGTCGACGTGGGGCGCGCGGTTGACGCTCTTCGGCTGGCTCGGGCTGACGATGGTGCTGGCGTCGCAGGCGATCATCCACGACGGCTACGCGGACGCGGGCGCCGGCCAATGGCTTGGACGGCGGTTGCTTTTGGTCGGGATGGCGTTCGCGGCGGCGTCGAGTTTCCGGGAAGAGAAGGGGAACGGCGGCCTTGAACTCCTGTTGGTGACGCCGCTGTCGCCCTCCGCGCTGGTCGATGGACGGATGCGCGGATTGGCACGCCAGTTCGGTCCTTCCGCGGCGGTGTTGATCGTTTTGCAACTGGTCCTGGCCATCTTCGCGTACCCGCTCCAAGGACCGGGCGGACCATCGCCGGTGGCCGTCGGGATACTGGAAGGCATCGATTTCGTCGCATGGCTCGGCGCCAGCGCGGCGCTGGGGATCGCCTTTGCGGTCGGGCGGACGGGTTTCCTCCTGGCTCTGTCCGCGACACTCGGAGCACGCCATGCATCGACGATGCTGGGGGACTTTGTCGCGTTTTTGGTCCGGCCCGGATCCGCGACACCGTTCCCGATGGGAGCGCGCCCCGAGTGGGACGCCACTTCGACGATCGTGTCGCTCGTCGTCGCTACCTTCGTGTTCCCGGTCGCGCGACGGATCGCGGTCCGGCGGTTGGCGGAGCGCCGTTTCCTCGGGCGCTGAAGGTCGGGTCCGAAGTCGCGGACCGGGACGCCCAGGACGGCGTGACGTGCACATCGGTGCTGGATCTCCATCGAACCACCGAGCGGGTGAGGTCTCCATCGGGCCGCCGGGCAACGGGACGGCCCGTCGTTTCGGATGTCATCGTCCTCAGGCGGCTTGCCAACGGGGCCGTCCTCCGTACGCTGCCGCGAGACATGGATTCGCAGTTGTCGCAATACCTCCCGGTCCTCCTGCTGCTGCTCGTGGCCACGGGCTTCGCGGTCAGCACGCTCATCATCTCCGTCGTCGCCGGCAAGCTCGGCCGTCGCACCAAGACGAAGGACGTGCCCTATGAGTGCGGCATGGTCCCGGAAGGCCCCGGCAACTCGCGCATGTCGGTGAAGTTCTACCTCGTGGCGCTGATGTTCGTGCTCTTCGATATCGAGACCGTGTTCATGTATCCGTGGGCCGTCATCTACAAGGACATGCTCAAGGATGAAGCCACCCGCAACATGATTCTCGGTTCGATGGTGTCCTTCCTCGGCATCCTGTTCGTCGGCTACCTTTACGCAGTGAAGAAAAAGGCGTTCGACTGGAAGAGCTGACGCGGACAGACAGAATAGATTTCAAGGAGATCCGGTCTGGTATCCGTGGCGTCGGGCGTCTCGCCTGACGTAGCAACGGTGTTAATTTGCAAGTTGGAATTTGGGATTTTTCAAGAGGCGGTTCATGAGGACGACGAGTTTGCGCATGGCCGCGACGAGCGCCACTTTGGGTTTCTTCCCCGCGCTCCGCAAGCGCGTGTAGAAGGCTTTGAGGATGGGATCATGCTGGACGGCACTCAAGGTCGCCATGTAGAGCGCGCAGCGCACCTTCTTGCGCCCTCCGCCAATGTGCCGCTGGCCGGTTTGCTCGCCGCTGTCGCGGTTGTAGGGCGCGACGCCCACCAGAGCGGAGGCCGCCGCGTCGCTGATCTTCCCCAGTTCGGGCAGTTCGGCCAGCACGGTCGCGGCGGTGACCGCTCCGACGCCGGGAATGGCATCGAGCCGTTCGGCCTGGCCTTGGAGCGTTTCATCGGCGGCGATGAGTTTGGTGATGGCGGTGTCACAGGCTTGGATCTGTTTTTCAAGGGTCTGGCGGAGTTGGCGGGCCTGGCGCAGGCACAGTGGGTCCAGGTAGTGGGCGGCGCGGTTGGTTTCAGCGGTGAGGGTGTCCAGCAGTTGCAGACGGCGGGTGGACAGTGCGGCCAGGCGGGCTTGTTGGGGCGTGGGGGCCGTGGGGGCGGCGGGTTGGAAGACGCGCCCGTATTCACTGAGCACGGTGGCGTCGATGGGGTCGGTTTTGGCGCGGAGGCCTTTGGCTTTGGCGAAGTGGCGGACGCGGCCGGCTTCGACGATGCTGATGGGGACTTGGGCGGCATGGCAGGCCCGCACGGCGGGTTGTTCATAGCCGCCGGTGGCTTCACAAACGACGTGCGCGCCAGGATGAGCGCGGAGCCGTTTGAGGAGTTGGGCATGACCTTTGGCGTCATTGGTCAAGGGGTGAGGTTGGCCGGCCAGAGGGCGCATCTCACTTTCTGTGAGGAGG
>JANNAJ010000248.1:0-6624 GCA_031384285.1 Verrucomicrobiota bacterium | reverse complement strand
GCGCCGAGCTTGGCGGTCAGGTCCTCGACGTCGTCCGGCCGGAACAAGCAACCGGTGACGCCGTCGGCCACGATGTCCACGTTGCCGCCGCTCGCGGACGCCACGACCGGGATGCCCAGCGCCAAGGCTTCGATGAGCGCGACCGAGCACGGCTCGTTGGTGGACGGCAGCACGAACCAATCGGCGGCCGCGACGACATCGGCGACCTGGCGTGTCGGGCCGGGGAAGCGGACGATGTCCCCGAGACCGAGCGAAACGGTGAGCGCCAAGAGTTCGCCGGCGTAGGCATTGGCATCGGCGTCTTCCGGGGTGGGGCCCCACACCTCCAGGCGGACCGCGTCGCGTATCCCCGACGGGAGTCCCGCGAGGGCCCGCAGCACAAGGTCCCAGCGCTTCCAGCGGACGAGGTTCCCGATGCCGACGAACCGCATCGGCCCCGGCGCTCGCGGGGCGACGGGAAGCGGCCGGGCGAAGAACGCGTCCGCGCCGCACTCGGAGATGATCCGGACGTTCGGCCCCGTTTCGAGCCCGTAGTGGCGCGCCATGTTCGGCGTCAGGAGCGTCGTCGTGAGGCGGGGCCAGCGTCCGGCGCGGCGATAGAGTCCGGTGCGCCGGGCGTAGGCGTGGTTGGTGAAGACCACCGGCGGCGCATGCCGGAGCGCGGCGAGGGCACAGGCGAGCGGGAAAGATCCTCGCGTGTGGGCGTGGACGACATCGAAGGCTTCCGCGGCGAGCAGGCACCGGAGGCCGGGCCACGCCTTCAGCGCGCGGACCAGCAGACGCAGATGACCGTCCGATTCATCGAGCGCATGCGGCGAGCGGCGGAGATCGAGTGCCGGGGAGCGCTCCAAGCGGAAGCCGTCGTTGACCCAGACCACGTTCTGGAGCCGGCCTTGGGTGGCGACCTGCAACCCTCGGAGGACGGAGACGATCCCGCCGTGGTCCCCGGTCGCGCCGAGGAGGTGCAGGACGCGTGGGATGACCGTGCCCGCGGGCGCGGGCCGGTCAGGCGACGTCGGGCAGCTCGGACAGTTCACGGGCGCGCCGGATGAGGTTGTGCTCACAGGCCATGAGGATGCCGGTCATCAGGCCGAACGAGCGGACGGCGTCCTCGGGGGAACCCGCGACGACGAGGAACAAGATCAGGTTCGCCATCCAGACCGACGCCAACACGGCGCAGGCCCGGTCGAAGGTGTCGTGGATGCCCTGGGCCCGGAGGCGCCGGATGATACGGAGGGTCAGGGCAAGTCCTCCACCCATGTAGACGAAGAGGCACACGGTGCCCGGGATCCCTGTGTTGATCAGCAATGTGATCGGGCCGTTGTAGAAGATGCCGGCGCGGACGTGCTGGTCGGCGACGCTGAGCGACTCGTCCGAAGCATCGCCGCCGAGCGAGGCGAAGCCGCGTCCGAGGAGCAGGTATTCCGGCATGATCTCCAAGCTCGCCTCGAAGACCGCTTGACGGCCGTAGATGGTGTTCTGGGCATCGATGCGGACCTGCCCTTCCGCCGGGAACCCCGGCAAGATGTACAATGCGCGTTGGGCCGATTGGGGCAACGATTCCGCGAAGACGTACGAGAGACCGATCGCGAGGCTGACCAGCACGGTCGTGACCACGACGCGGGCTGGCTGGAAGAAACGCTCGGTGACGGCGAGCGTCATCAACAGGAAGAACATCAGATAGACGAACGAGCGGTGCCCGCTCAAGAGCCCCATCCCCATCAATCCGACCACCAACGGTCCCAACCACACGACCCGGCGACCGGCGAGGTCGCGGAGCGAGAAGAACGTGAACACCAGCGACAGCATCGACACCGAGAGGATGCTGAGGGACTGGTAGCGCCGGATGCCGCCGATCCACCGTTGCTGGAGGAAGTTCACGCCGTCCCAGGGAAGATCGACGAAATAGAGCACCGTCGCGACGGCGCTGTTCAGGTGGTCGAGCGCGAACTCCGCCGCCACGAAGGTGACGGAGAGGAGGCACTGGAGGACAAAGAGGCGCCGGATCAACCGGTCGTCCGGCAGGGTGGCGGCGAAAAGCGCCGGAAGGATCGAGCAGACGAACTGCAGCACGTAGCGGCGGCCCCCGGTCTGGCTGCTGCCGAACATCATGAACCCGCTGCCGCGCTGCCTCATCAGCAACAACAGCACGAGCATGTAGCCGGCGAGCCCGATGAAGACCCAACGGTTGCGCCGGATGGCGTCGCCCATCCCGACGCTGTATCTTCGGAGCGATAGCGTGATCACGAGCCCGGACCAACCGAGAAGCGCCGCGGCCTCGTAGACGGGGGGGCGGCCCGGCAAGAAGGGCACGATCAGCGACGAGCTGAACGTGGCGATCGCCAGTCGCACCGCGATCTGCGAATGGTACGGGAGCAGGACCAGCCACAGGAGCCCGCCGAACGCGAACAAAGCCAAGTAACTGCTGGCGACCAGCAGCGCCGAGAAGAGGATGAACGCCACGATCGCGCCTCCGAGCCAGAGGATCTTCTCGAACTGCAGTTGGCGGGCGAACGCGGACATCGTCGTAGCATCGTACCGAGGGG
The DNA here is from genome assembly GCA_031384285.1 of Verrucomicrobiota bacterium. Classification (GTDB taxonomy): domain Bacteria; phylum Verrucomicrobiota; class Verrucomicrobiia; order Limisphaerales; family UBA9464; genus CAIVQB01. The sequence continues at coordinate 4,078 of JANNAJ010000248.1, read as the reverse complement.
CCACCGGTGCGGCAACGCCGTTCTCCGCGGGAAACCGCTGGTTCGGCCCGCTGCGCTCTGGTAGCTAACCGGTCACGCCGCCTCGCCCGGCGGCTTCCCATGCTGTTCAACAGTTGGTCCTTCGCCGTCTTCCTGCCGCTGGTGTTCGCCCTGCACCACGCCGGTCGGCGCGCGGGGTGGCAGGTCGGGGTGCTCACGGTCGCGAGCTTCGCCTTCTACGGCTGGGCGGACCCGGGCCTCCTGCCGCTGCTCGCCGCCTCCACCTTCATCAACGGTCTGTGCGCACAGCAGCTCCTCACGCCCGGGATGCCGCCGGCTCGCCGCCGGCTCGCGCTCAGGCTGGGGCTGGGATTCAACCTCGGCGCGCTCGCCTTCTACAAATACGCGGGGCTGCTCGCCGGCTTGTTCCTGTCGCAGGAATGGGCGGAAGCACTGAAAGAAACGATCCCGCTGCCCATCGGCATCTCGTTCTATACGTTCCAGGGCATCAGCCTCGTGATGGAGGCCTGGTGGGCCGGTGCCGCGGGAATCGCCGGGCTGGCCGCTCCGACCGCGGCCGGTGGACGCGGCTGGTTCCACGCCAAGGTGTGGTTCTTCAAGTCGTTCTTCCCGCAGCTCGTCGCCGGTCCGATCGTGAAGGCCGGCGAGTTCCTCCACCAGATCGGGGCCAAACGGTGGGCGGACGTCGATTGGGACGGCGCGGTGAAGAAGCTGGTGCTCGGCTTCTTCCTCAAGATGGTGGTGGCCGACAACCTCAAGGACGCGACGGCCGCGCTCCGTTTCCCGGAGTTCACCGACCTGCCGAGGCTCAACCTGCTCGCGTTGCTGTACGGTTTCTCGTTCCAGATCCTCGCCGATTTCGGCGGCTACTCGCTCATCGCCCAAGGATTGGCGAAGCTTTTCGGCTACGAGCTGCCGCTGAACTTCGACATGCCCTATCTCAGCCGCAGCCTCACCGAGTTCTGGCGCCGCTGGCACATCAGCCTCAGCTCATGGCTGCGCGAGTACCTCTACCTCCCGCTCGGCGGCAACCGTCGCGGCCCCGGCCGGACCTATGTGAACCTCTTCCTGGTGATGTTCCTCGGCGGTCTGTGGCATGGCGCCGCATGGAGCTACGCGATCTGGGGCACCGCCCACGGCCTTCTGCTCGCGGGCGAACGGTTCTTCCTCGGACAAGGGCGCGCCAAGGAAGCCGTCGGCTGGACGGTCGGCAGCGTCGTCCGCGCCTTCGTGGTGTTCAACGTGGTGTCCGCGCTGTGGCTGCTCTTCAAGCTGCCGGATCTCTCCCATGCCGTCGCCTACGCGCGCTGTCTCGCCGGCAACTCCGGCAGCCCGCAGGTCCAGGCGCTCTTCGTCGTCGCGGTGTTCTCGGCGCCGGTCGTCGCCTGGCATCTGTGGTCGGTCGCCGCGCCCGGATGCGCGAGGCGGGCCCCGGCATGGGCCGGACGCGCGGAGACGGCGGTGCACGCGATGATGCTGTGGATGACCGTGCTCAACGCGGGTTCGCCCGGCGACTTCATCTACTTCCAGTTCTGAGATGGACCGTCACCGCCAAGCACTCGTGATCGTCGTGTCCGCGCTCATCGGAGTGGGTGCGTGGGCAGTCGTGCGGCCGTGGCTCCCGAGGGCCGAGCTCGCCGAATCGAACTTCCAGGCGAACTTGATCCGCTTGCAGACCTGGTCGATGGAGCCCCCGCGCTCCAACGTCGTCGTCGGTTCGTCGATCGCGGGCCGGCTGCTCCCGAGCTATCTCCGCGGCACGCCGTTGGACAGCTTGGCCAATCTGGCGCTCGACGGCTCGGGGCCCGAGCTCGGGATCCGGCTGCTGCTGGGCGCTGGCGCTGTGCCGCCCCGCGTGTTCGTCGAGGTCCATCGTCTCGGAAAACCGTGGCACACCAACGACGACACCTTGCTCGGCGTGGTCCACGAGACCGGCTTCGCGCTGGCGGGACACCTTCCTGCGCTCCGTGCGGACACCCGCCCGACCACGCTTCTTTACGCCTGGCTCAAGGGCCGGCGCGAGCCGGCCGGCGAGGCCCGAGCGGCCGGTGCGGCCCCGGCCCCCACCTCGGCCCGGTTCCCTGCCGCGGATCCGGGGTGGGAGGAGCGCTTCCGCGGCCAGGTCGGAGAACTGCGCCGCCGCGGGTGCGAAGTGGTCTTGCTCCGTCTCCCTGTCGGCCGCGAGAACCCCGCCGATCCGGCGGTGCCCGGCGATGCCGACCAGCTGGCCCGGGAGCTCGGTGTCGGGCTGATCGATGTGAACCGCGAAGCGGCGAAGCGCGGGCTCGTGCTCGCTTATTCGGACGGCCTGCACCTCGCGCCCGCATCGGCCCGGGCCGTGGGCGTCCTGTTCGCCGAGCTCGCCGCCCGGCCCGCGCCCTGAACCGGTCCGGCGACGACCGGACGATGCAGCACGGGCGTCGCCGGAGCTTGGCGCGGCGTCACGAGAAGAGGTCGAGCTGCGGCGGCGGAGCGAGCTGCTTGAGCTTGTCGCGTTCGGCGCGGTGCCGTCGGCCTTGGGTCCTCGCAGGCGCTCCGGTCGCCGGGTCCCCGTCGCTGCCGGCCAGTTCGCGCACGTTGAGCTCCGCCTCCTCGAGCACGCGGAGGATCTCCTTGGCGCGCTCGATCACCGGGCGCGGGACGCCGGCGAGGCGTGCCACCTGGATGCCGTGGCTCTTGTCGGTCGGGCCGGGCAGCACTTTGCGGAGGAAGATCAACTGGTCGTTCCATTCGCGCACCGCGACATGATGGTTGCGGATCCGCGCCAGTGCCGGCGTGCGGTGGCCGGGCACCGGCGCCGTCGGGACCTCCTCGCTCGGAGCCGTGGCGGTGGCAGGAGAACCGCCGTCCTGCGCCGGAGCCGCCGGCTTCGTCCCGAGCTCGGTGAGCTCGTGGTAGTGCGTCGCGAAGAGCGTCTTCGCGCCGACCTGCTGGTGCAGATGCTCGACGATGCTCCACGCGAGACTGAGGCCGTCGAACGTGCTCGTGCCGCGGCCGATCTCGTCGAGGATGACGAGGCTCCGGCGGGTGGCGTTGTTGAGGATGTTCGCCGCCTCGCTCATCTCGACCATGAACGTGCTCTGGCCGCGGGCGAGGTCGTCGCTCGCGCCGATGCGCGTGAAGATCCGGTCGAGCAGGTCGATCCGCGCCGAGGCGGCGGGGATGCTGCTGCCGGTGTGCGCCAACAGGGCGAGCAGCGCGACCTGCCGGATGTAGGTGCTCTTGCCCGCCATGTTCGGCCCGGTGATCAGCGCGATCTGCTCCTGCACGAGGTCGAGCGCCGTGTCGTTGGGGACGAAGCGTTCTTCGGTGGCCGCCAGGTCCAGCACCGGATGCCGTCCGTCGCGGACCGATAGCACGCCGTCGTCGCCCACCTCGGGACGGACCCAGCCGTGCAGCCGCGCCGTCTCGGCGAAGGCCGCGAGCACGTCGAGCTGCGCCAGCGCACCGGCGGTCTGCTGGATGGGGCGCAGCTCGGCGAGGACCTCTTCGCGCACCTTCAGGAAAAGGTCGTGCTCCAGCTTGGTCGCGCGCTCCTCGGAGCCGAGGATCTTCGACTCCATCGCCTTCAGCTCCTGCGTGATGAACCGTTCGCCGTTGGCGACCGTCTGCTTGCGGACGTAGTCGCCCGGGACCTTCGCGAGGTTGGCCTTGGTCACCTCGATGTAGTAGCCGAAGACGGAGTTGAAACCGACCTTGAGCGACGCGATGCCGGTGCGGGCCGCCTCGTCCTGCTGGAGCTTGGCGAGCCAGTCCTTGCCGCCGCGCGCCGCCGCGCGCAGCTCGTCCAGCTCGGGGCTGAAGCCGTCACGGATGATCCCGCCCTCTTTCACCGCGAGCGGTGGATCGTCGTCGATGGCGCGGCCGAGCAGCTCGACGAGCGCCGGCAGCTCGGCCAGCTGCCCGGCCAGCTCTTCCAGCAACGGGCGCGGGACCTCGGCGACATCCGGCACGGGCTCCCCGTCCAAGGCCATCTCGTCGGTCGATGTCGCGGCACCGGGACCGGTCGTCGGACGGATGCCGGCGAGCAGCGAGCGGAGCGACGGGACCTGTTCCTGGGCGAGGCGCAGCGCGATGA
>JANNAJ010000238.1:0-8392 GCA_031384285.1 Verrucomicrobiota bacterium | reverse complement strand
GGCCGGGCATCCGTCGCTCGACAAGGCGGCCGAAGCGAGCATCGCCGAGAAGGCCACCAACGGTGTCGTCGAGATCAACTTGGCGGAAGCGAAGCTGCCCGAAGGGATGCACACGCTCTGGCTGCAAGGCACTGTCGCCGGAAAGTACCGCGACAATCCGGAGGCGCTCGCCGCCGCCGAGGCCGTGCTTAAGGACGCCGACAAAGCGCTCGCCGCCGCCTCCGCTGCTGAGAAGCCCGCGCTCGAGCAGCGCAAGAAAGCTGCCGAAGAGACACGGAAAGCCGCTGAGGAACGTGCCAAACCGCGTGATGTCACGATCTCGGTCTGGTCGCGGCCGTTCGTGGTGAAGATCGTGGCGGCACCGAAACCGGAGGCGAAGAAGTGAAGACGGTTCGTCTCCAGATGGGATTGTGCGCGTTCGCCGTCGTTCTCGGCTTGCCTACGTCCGCCGCCGAACCGGTCGCCAGCAAGGTCCTCCCGGTCGTGAGGCCGGCACGGACGACTTCGGTGGACTTCTATCGCGAGATCGTCCCGGTGTTCCAGGCGAACTGCCTTCCTTGCCACAACAAGACCACGACCAAGGCCGACCTCTCGTTGGAGAACCCCGCCGAGATGCTCAAGGGCGGTGAATCGGGTCCGGCCATCGTCGCCGGCAAGTCCGCCGAATCCCTCCTGTTCAAGGTCGCGACGCACGCCGAGAAGCCGCGCATGCCGCCCAAGGAGAACAAGGTCAACGCGGTCGACCTGACCCCCGAAGAGCTCGGCCTGGTCGCGCTGTGGATCGACCAGGGCGCGAAGGCCTCGGAGAAACACGACGAAGTCGTCGCGTGGCAGGCGTTGCCGGACACGCTCAATCCCATCTACGCCGCGACGATCACGGCCGACGGCCGCTACGCCGCTTGTGGACGCGGCAACCGCATCGACGTCTATCGTCTTCCGGGCGGCCGGCATCTGGGACGCCTCTCCGATCCCTCGGCCGGCGCTTCCAACGCGCCGGCCGGTGCGCATCGCGACGTCGTCAACGCGCTCGCGTTCAGCCCGGATGGCTCGCGGTTGGCGTCCGGCGGCTTCCGCGAAGTGAAGCTCTGGAAGCGGACCTATCGGGTCGAGAAGACCGACGCGGCGGGCTTGCCGGTCCTCGCGACCGATCTCGTCCGCCGGTTGGCCGCCGATGGCAAGACCGCGCTCTGGGGTGCGGATGGCGCGGCGTTGATCGCGGATGCCGCGACGAAGGAATTCGTCGCCGCGCTCGTCACCGATGCGGCGGCGGAAGAGGCCGCCGGGGTCGCCGAGCGCGCCTTGGCGCGGGCCCGCAGCATCCGCGACGTCCGGCAAGCCGCGCTCGACGCGACGGGCAAGGAACTGGACGCGCAGCGCGAACGTTCCAAGCGGTCGCTCGAAGCGCGCGAGGTCGCCGAGAAGGCGGTCGTCGCGAAGGATCCGGCCGTCGCCTTGGTGCGTCGTGCCCGATTCGAGGCCGAGCTGGCGCTGGTGCGGCTCGATCGTTCGCCCGGGACGGGAACGAACCAGGTCGCGCTCCGCAAGGCCGCCACCGAGAAACTCGAAGCGGCGACCAAGGCCGCCGAGGCCCCGGAAGCGGAGATGAAGACCTTGCTCCAGAGGCTCGACTCGGCGCGGAACGAACGCGAGCTCGCCGCGACGGGGATCGACAAGGCGGCGTCGGCGTTGTCCGCCGCCCGCTGGCGCCGCGAGGCGTCGGAGTCCGAGGTCGCCCAGGCAGAACGCATCGCGCGCGAGACGGCCGCCGTCGCCGCCCGATCCGTCGGTCGCGCGATCGCCGGAGCCTTCTCGCCCGACGGCAAGCGGGTCGCCACGATCCACGACGACGGGACGCTGCGGGTCTGGGAAGCCGCCGATGCTTCGCCGGTCGAGCGCATCCCCGTCGCGGAAGGCCTGCGCGGCATCGCCTTCGCCGACGATTCCACCGTGCTGGTGTCGACCGCGTCCAAAGACGCATACCGCGTGGGCATCGATCCCTCCTGGGTCCTGGAGCGGACCTTGGGCGGGCCGACAGCGCCGTTGTTCTCGGACCGCGTCACGGCGTTGGCGTTCCGGGCCGATGGCCTTCGTCTCGCGATCGGCGGCGGCGAGCCGACGCGCGGCGGGGATGTCCTCGTGGCGGATCCTGCGACCGGAGCGGTGCTCTACGCCTTGCCGGCGTTGCACAGCGACACCGTGCTCGCTCTGGCGTGGTCGCCGGACGGCGCTTGGATCGCGTCGGGCGGCGCGGATCGTTTCGCCCGCTTGGTCGACACCGGGGCCGGGCAGCCGGGCCGCGTGCTCGAAGGGCATTCGGGACACGTCCTCGGCATCGCCTGGTCGCCCGACGGAACGGCGATCGCGACGGCCGGGGCCGATCTGGTGGTGAAGCTCTGGGACGCGAGGACCGGCGACAAACGGAAGCAGGCGACGGGGTTCGTCCACGAGGTGACCGCGGTGAGTTTCCTGGAGAATCCCCAGCGGCTCGTCGCTGCATCCGGCGACGCCGAGCTGCGCGTGCTGAACGAGAACGGCGAACGGGTGCTCGGCCTGACCGGCACGGCCGATTTCACCTACACCATGGCGGTGACACCCGACGGCCGATGGATCCTGGCCGGCGGACAGGACTCGACGCTGCGCGCGTGGCGCAACGGCCGGGCGGAACCGGTCGCGCAACTGAAGGACGCGGTGCCGTCCCCGATGGCTGGGAAGTGACGGTCTCGTCCGGGTTGGTCCGGTCGCCACAGAGGTCCGCCCGCGTCCACTGATCGCCCGGCTGCCCGCCAATACGAGGATCCCATCGCCCCTTGTCCGTTACGGATGCCGTTTTGAAATTGTTTCAAACAGTTGTTTGACAACTCAATCATCTGTTTGAAAATCACTGCGCGACATCGTGCGAACCGCCGCTTCCAAGAACGCAAGCCACGCCGCCACCCGCGGAGCGCTCCTCCATGCGGCGGCGGACGTCTTCGCGGAGGTCGGCTTCCGTGGCGCGACCGTAAGGGACATCTGCCGGCGCGCCGGGGCGAACGTCGCCGCGGTGAGCTACCACTTCGGCGACAAGGCCGGCCTCTACTCCGAGGTGCTCGCCGAGCAGAGCCGCTTGGCGCAGTCGCGGTATCCTGTCCCGACCGGCGACGACGATCCTGCGGCGCAGCTGGGAGGCTTCATCCGGTCGTTCCTCCAGCGAGTGCTCTCGCCCGAGCTCCATGCGAGGCACGGCCGCATCATGGCCCGGGAGATGGTCGAACCGACCGCGGCCCTGGACCGGCTCGTCGCCGAGGCCATCCGTCCGCAGTCCGAGATGCTGCGCGAGATCGTGTCGGGGCTGCTGGGGGGCGCCGCGGATCCCACGGCGGTCCGGCTCTGCGGCATGAGTGTCGTCGGGCAGATCCTCTTCTACTGCCATTGCCGGCCGGTGATCGACCGGTTGTTCCCCGGCGCGGAGCTGGATGCCACCGGGCTCGACCGCCTGACCACGCACATCACCGCCTTCAGCCTCGCCGGCATCCGGGGCTTCGCCGCCACGGGCACCCCGTCGCGGGCGAGCGCCCCGCGCCGCACGGAGCGGCCCTCCGCCTCCGGAGCCGCGAAGAGAACCGACCGCACCTGACCCGACCATGTTCCACCTCGCGCTCAAGATGCTGATGGGCGACCGCGCCAAGTACATCATGCTGGTCGGCGGCCTGACCTTCGCCACGCTGCTGATGACGCAGCAGAACGCCGTCTTCCAGGGCCTGCTCTCGTGGACCACCAGCCATCTGCGCAACATCCGCGCGGCGATCTGGGTGGTCGAGGCGCACGTGGAATCGGCGAACGAGACCAAGCCGTTGCGCGACACCGATGTGAACCGCGTCCGCAGCGTGACCGGCGTGGATTTCGCCGTGCCGCTCTTCGAGGGCATCCTCCGCGCGAAGACGGCGAGCGGCGCGGACAAGCAGGTCATGCTCATCGGCCTGCACGGCGCGACGCTCTTCGGTCGACCGCCGCAGATGCTGGCCGGCGACCTCGCGCTGCTCCGGCTGCCGAACACCGTCGTCATCGACGAGCTCGGCGTGCAGCGTCTGAGCCAGGGCCGGTCGCGGCCGATCGCGATCGGCGACACCTTCGAGATCAACGACCGCGAGGCGCGCATCGTCGGCATCTGCCGGACGGAGCGGCATTTCTTCGGATATCCGTACGTGTACAGCAGCTACGACCAGGCTCTCCAGTTCGCGCCGCGCCAGCGCAAGATGCTCTCGGCGATCCTGGTCCAGCCGAAGCCGGGCCTGGATGCCGCGGAGGTCGCCCGCCGCATCGGCGCGGAGACCGGGATGCGCGCGTTCACCAGCGACGAGTTCGCCAAGGTGACGGTGGACTACATCTGGAAGACCACCGGCATCCCCGTCTCGTTCCTCACGACCATCATCCTCGGGTTCATCGTCGGCGTCGCCGTCTCGGGGCAGACCTTCTACTCCTTCGTGCTCGAGAACCTCCGCCATCTCGGGGCGCTCAAGGCGATGGGTGCCAGCACATGGCTGCTCGCGCGGATGCTCCTGCTCCAGGCCTTCACCGTCGGGCTCATCGGCTACGGCATGGGCCTGGGCCTCACCGCGCTGTTCGGCTTCCTGGTGCTGCCGGGCGGCCAGCCGCCGTTCCTGCTCCAGCCGAGCTCCCTGCTGCTGACCGGCGTCGCGCTCGTCGTCATCTGCTCCTTCGCCGCCCTGCTCGGCATCATCAAGGTCGCGCGCTTGGAGCCGGCGATCGTCTTCCGCGGCTGAACCCGTCCTCTCGCGCCTCCATCCCTTGAGCTCCTCGAACCCCATCGCCGTCCAGGTCCGCGGCGTCACCAAGTCCTTCGGCATCGGCGACAGCCGGACCGTCGCGCTGAAGGGCGCGGATTTCTCGACGCGCGAAGGCGAGCTGCACCTGGTCGTCGGCCCGAGCGGTTGCGGCAAGACGACGCTGCTCAGCGTGGTCGCCGGCACGCTCGATTGGGATGCCGGCGAGATTGAGGTCCTCGGTACAAAGCTCAACGGGATGTCCAAGGGCGCCGTCACCGCCTTCCGCGGGAAGCACGTGGGCTTCATCTTCCAGCAGTTCAACCTCATCCCGACGCTGACCTGTGTCGAGAACGTGAGCGTGCCGCTGCTGCTGAACGGACGTCACCGCGGAGAGGCCGAGCGCCGTGCGGCGGAGCTGCTCACGACCGTCGGTCTCGCCGACAAGGGCCGGAAGCGGCCCACGGAGCTCTCCGGCGGACAGCAGCAGCGCGTCGCCATCGCGCGCGCGTTGAGCCACGAACCGCGCCTGCTCATCTGCGACGAGCCGACCAGCGCGCTCGATTCCGCCACCGGCCACCAGATCATGGATCTGCTCGCCACCGCGGCCCGCAAACCCGGCCGCTGCGTCATCATCGTCACCCACGACCCCCGCATCTACGGCTACGCCGACCGCATCACCGTGATGGAGGACGGACGTGTGACGCAGGTGCTCGAGGGCGAAGCGCTCCGGCACTTCATCGAGACCCATCAGTGAGAAGATGAAGTCCCGTGAACCACTCGGACGCCCCGACCGCCGGGTGCTTTCCATGGATGCCTCCGGTGAGCGGCCCATGGACTTCGTCCGGGCCGGCGGCACGACGGCTCCATGTCGTCTTTCGTCGCCCGTCGCCGATCCTCTCCATCCGAGTCCTTTCGATTGATCCGCGGACCCAAAACCTGACCTGCCATGCTCTTCCGGAAGATCTCGTTCTATCTCGCCATCGCCGGCGTCGTCGCCGCCCTCCTGCTCGTCCGCAAGATGCAGCAGAAGCCCAAGGATCCGGGCCCCGTCTCGCAGCCGGCGCGCTCGATGTACGAGGACAAGGTCGCCGCCACCGGCCTCGTCGAGTCCTCGCGCGAGAACGTCAAGATCGCGTCGCCCAAGGCCGCGCTCGTGACCAAGGTCTTCGTCAAGGTCGGCGAGCGCGTGAAGAGGGGCGACCCGCTCTTCCAGCTCGACGACCGCGAGGCCCGCGCCCGGTTCGCCACGTCCAAGGCACAGCTCGCGTCCGCCCAGGCCGCGCTCGCTTCCGAGGAGGTCGCGCTCGCCGACTGGTCCGACCAGCTGGAGCGCTACACGAAGCTTGCCGGAGAGAAGGTCGCCACCGACGACGAACTGAAGCGGCGCCAGTTCGGCCGGCAGGCCGCGCAGGCGCGCGTCGCCTCGGCGCAAGCGCAGGTCGGGACCGTGCGCCAGCAGTCGGCACAGGCGCAGGTCGATGTCGACGTCCTGACCGTCATCGCGCCGCGCGACGGCCAGATCCTCCAGTTGAATGTCCGCGAGGGCGAGTTCGCGCCGGCCGCCGCGATGACCGGGGACCCGCTGATGATGCTCGGCGACGTCGACACGCTCCAGGTCCGCGCCGAGGTCGATGAGCAGAACGCCTCGCTCGTGGATTCCAAGCAGCCCGCCCATGCCTCGCTCAAGGGCCATCCCGAGATGCAGATGCCGCTGCGTTTCGTCCGCGTCGAGCCGTACGTCGTGCCCAAGCGCAGCCTCACCGGGGACAGTCTCGAACGCGTCGACACCCGCGTGCTGCAGATCATCTTCGAGTTCGAACGGCCGAAGTTCCCGGTCTTCGTCGGCCAACAGGTCGACGTGTTCATCCAGCGTCCGCCCACGCCCGCCGGCTGAGCGGAGGCCGTTCTCCGATGATTTGACCGCCCCACCGTCCACACTAACCTGCCCGCGCCCATGAAACCGCTCCGCCCGCTCCTGGTCCTCGCCGCCGCGCTCGCCCTCGGCTCCCCGGTATCCGCCGCCGACCGCCCCGCCGCTTGGCCGACCGCTCCGATCGCGCTCCAGGACGCCCTCGAGATCGCGCTCGCCCAGAACCCGTCGGTCCTCAAGGGCAAGCAGGACATCGAGGAATCCTACGGCGTCGCCCTCCAGCTCCGCTCCGTCGTCACGCCCAAGCTCGGCGCATCCGGCGCCTACAGCATCATCGACGAGGGCAAGATCGAGAAGGTGCAGTTCGGTCCGGGCGCGCCCGGCGTCGCCTTCCAGAAGGACCAGAGCTGGAACGCCGGCATCAACGTGAGCCAGCCGCTCTACGCCGGCGGCAAGCTCCGCTCGTCCCTCAGGGGAGCAAAGCTCACCCAGGAGGCCGCGCTCGCCACCTACCAGGCGCTCGTCGCCGACACGCTGCTGGAGGTCCGCATCGCCTACCAGGACGTGCTGCTCGCCGCCGAGCAGATCGTGACCCAGGAATCGTCCACCGAGCTGCTCGGCAAAGAGCTCGCCGACACCAAGCGGCGGTACGAAGCGGGCACCGTCCCGCGCTTCAACGTCCTCCGCGCCGAGGTCGAGCTGGCGAACGCCAAGCCCAAGCTGTTCCGCGCCCGCAACGCCCATCGTCTCGCCAAGAACAACCTGGCCACCTTGCTCGGTTGGTCCATCCCGGCGGACACCGGCGCCGACATCCCGCTCGCTCTCGCCGGCAAGCTCGCCGCCGCGCCCGAAGGCGCCGATCTCCCTTCGGCGATCGCCAAGGCCGTGCAGCAACGTCCGGAGCTCGCGTCGCGCCGGCTCGCCGAGAAGCTGCGCCGCGAGGACGTGATCCAGGCGAGGTCCGCCTACGCGCCGTCCCTCGATGCCGTCGCCGGCTACGGATGGACCAGCCAGACCTTCAGCCCGAGCCTCGCCGACGAGGTCCACGGTTGGAGCGCCGGCGTCCGTCTCGATTGGAGCATCCTCGACTTCGGTCTCACCCGCGGGAAGGTCGCGGCGGCGAAGGCCCGGCAGGAGAAATCCAAGATCGATACCGACGACACCTTCCGTCGCATCGAGCAGGAGGTCCGCACCGCGCACTCGACGTTCCTCGAAGCGACCGAGGTCCTCGGCTCGCAGGCGAAGGTCATCGAGCAGGGCGAAGAGGCGTTGCGCCTCGCCAACGCCCGCGCCGATGCCGGCAGCGGCACCCAGCTCGACGTGCTCAGCGCGCAGACGGCGCTGACCGATGCCCGCACGATCTACAGCCAGGCGCTCCGCGACCACACCGTCGCCCGCGCCCGTCTCGAGCGCGCGATGGGCGAAGGCACGGTGATGCGCAAGACGCCTTGATCGGGGCCGTCCCCGGCAAGCCGCATTGATCCGCTAGGTGCGATTGGAAGTGGCGGCCTGAAGTGGGCAGAGTTGGGGACTGCTTTGTCGCCTCGTTGCACGCGGCCGGGCGTTGCGGGAGGCCCGTGCCCTTGGACACGGGTGGCGGCGGCGGGTTGCAAACCCGCGATACAGCAGAGTTCAACTCTGCGCTACGTCCGGGCCCCGGTCCGCCTATTCGTCCGTGCGGGCGCGCCGTGGCAGTGCTCATACCAAGTCGGGGTGATCTCTTTTCGGGCCGTTGGCGAGTTGCCCCCGCAACCCGCTC
>JANNAJ010000215.1:0-3189 GCA_031384285.1 Verrucomicrobiota bacterium | reverse complement strand
TCACCTCGGTCGTTGGCTTGGGGTTCGCTGCCCCGGCTTGGGCGGGATGTGGGTGCAGGGGAACGTCGGGAGGGGACTCATGGTCCGACCAGCGATACGGCGGCAGAGGCGGTCGGAACAGGGAATAGCCGCCAAAGTGCGGTTTCCGTGGGCGAGTCGCTGGAGATCGACCGGTGAACAGCAATGTGTGGGCGGTCGAAGGGGGCTGTCTCCGACCCAAGGGCCATTGACCATCGAGTCAAATCGCGAAGCGAGGCAGCAGGACGAAGCCCCGCTTGGCATCGGTGTGTCCCTCGAGGTCGAGCGCGGGCCCGTGCCGGGCCGCGGCCGTGGCGGACGAGCGCTTGCGTCACGCGGTAAGGCAGGTAAGACAAACCCAGTGAGCACTGCGACACTCTCCACCAAGGGCCAATTGGTGATCCCCAGCCGCTTCCGCCATGCCTTGCACCTGCGACCGGGCGACAAGGTGGAATTTGCGTTGGACGGGGAAAAGCTCTTGCTCGCACGGGCCAAGTCGGCCAAGGCCCGGCTCGTCACGGGCAGCGACGGACGCAAGGTGCTCGTCGCGCACGCCGATGCCCCGCCGATGCCCACGGAAGCCATCAAAACCCTGCTCGCCGAGTTTCCGTGAGCCATCTTCTCGACGTGAACCTGCTTCTGGCCTGCGCGTGGCGATCGCACGCGGAGCACGGCAGGGCCCGCACGTGGCTGGAGAAGCAGAAGAGCTTCGCCACCTGCCCGATCTCGCAGCTTGGTTTCCTACGCGTGAGCCTGAGTCCCGGCTATCGGGCCAGCTTCGCAGACGCGCTCGCCGCCTTGCAGGACATCTCTTCGCTCCAAGGCGCGGCGTTCATCGCCGAAACTCTGGCCGCGGAGAAGATCGCCGCGGTGACTTCGCACGCGGACGCGACCGACGCCTACCTCGTCGCGCTCGCCAAGGCCCACAAGCTCAAGCTCGCCACGCTGGATGCCCCTCTCTGCGCCAAGGCATGGGCAAAGGGCACCGCAGAAAGTCCGTTTTGACTCCGCGCCGTGCTCCAGAGCACCTGACTCCCGCATCCTTCGGGTTTGGCCCCAAGCCGGCGGCGTCATGCACGGATGCGTTGAGCGCGAAGGAGAACTTCACGTCCCACTCCAGGTCACTCAACGCCGGACCGGTGCCGCCGATACGCATCTGGAAACCCGCCCGATCGCTTACGCCGTTGGCGATGCTGTTCAAATGGAGGGCGGCGTTTCGGAGCCCGGGCCGAGATCCAGATTCCGCCAGCACCCGCGTGAAGTCGCCGCGTTTCAGGACGTTGGGAGCATAGGGCTGCCCGGTGACCGGGTTGACCGGGTTGACCGGGTGGCCTCGCGCTGTGCCGCGGCCACGTCGGCCCCGGCATGCTTGGCCCGATAAGCGCAGCCCACCGCGGTGGCGTCATAGGCGGCCCAAGCGTCGTACATCGCCCCCGAGAGCGAGAAAAGATTGCGCGCATGGACCGGCGGATGCGGCTTGTCGATGCGGATAGCCATGAGGATCTCCTCGTTTCAGCCGCGAGCGATGCTCGCCGCCCACCTCTTGCTTGGATGCTACTTCACGGCCGCCTCCACCGTGGCCAAGGCGGTCAGCGAATCGGTGTCGCGGCCTCCGGCCCAGGCGATGCCGCGGAGGCAGAGCAGGCGCCATAGCGGGTCGTCCAGCGTCCAGAAGTAGTGGCCGAGGATGCTCGCGAAGACGCGTCCTTGGCCGCGTTGGAAGGTCCAGACCAATGGCCGTTCCGCGCCGTCCATGGCCGCCGTGGCCAGCACGGTGACCCGCGCCGGATCGCCGATCATCGGCCAATAGGGCTCGTCGAGGAACGGCAGCCATTCCGGCAGCCCGCGCGTGAGCGGATGTTTCGGGTCCAGGTGCAGGTCGAAGGCAGTGTGACGATATTTCACCGTGGCGGGTTGCGCCGATAGGCCGATGCGCTCGGCCAGCTTCTCCGGCTCGGTGTCGGCGATGGTCGCGGAATGCAGCACGACCACGCCGCCGCCGCGCTGCTGATAGGCATCGAGCTGCGCGTAACGGGCCGCGCTCCAATCGTGGTTCCAGAAGTAGAAGACCAGCACGTCGGCGTCGGCGAACTGCGCCGCGCTCGGCCATTCCCATGCGGTGGCCACACTCACGTCCGGCAAGGTGCCGAGCAACCGGTGCCACTTCGTCTGCCAGGCCGGGTAATCGTGCTGACCCGGTCCGTGGTCCTGCTTCGAGGCGACGAGGACGATCTTCAACTTTGGATTCCCGACGTTGGACGTCGGACGTCTGAGGAGCGGCTCCACCTCGGCCTTCGTCCGCGTCGGGGGCTCCTTGAGCAGGAAGGTCATCAGGTCGTCCACTTCGGACGGCTTCAGTCTGTCCAGCAGGCCGGTCGGCATCAGGCTGCGGCCGGTGGGATGCAGATCTTGGAGGTCGGCGCGCGGGATGACCGTGTCCTTGCCGGCGGCGTCGGTCAGCCGGACGGCGTCGTCGGTGGAGGCCCGCACGAAGCCGGTCACGGTCTCGCCATCCTTCAGCACGGCGAGGTAGGTCACGTGGTCCGGATGCAGCGTGGCGTCGGGATCGCGGATGTCCCGCAGCACGCTGGTGGCGTCGCGGTGGACGAGGTTGCTCAGGTCGGGTCCGACGGTCGCGCCTTCGCCGCGGATGCGATGGCACTTCGCGCACTGGAGCTTCTCGCCGAAGAAGTGGCCGCGTCCGTTCTCCCAATCGCCGGTGACCGTGGAGGTCGCACGGCTGTCGGTGCCGGACGATCCGGCCGCGGCCGGCGCCCAAGGCACGCGGAACCAAGCCAGCGGAGCATTCGCCCAGTTCGTCGCGGGAAGCGTGCGGAAGGCGATGCGCGGGGCCGGGCCGGGCTGGATGGTGCTGGTGGACGCGCCTTCGATCCGCAGGCCCGTCTCCTGCGGCGATGCCGTCGTGTCGGGCGGCGAGACCTTCCAGATGAAATCGAACTCCGTATCCGACGCCTGGGTCTCGGGCGATTGCCAGACGAACTGGTGGAGGCCGGCGGGAAGGTAGGCTTTGGCGGTGATGGCCATGCCGAGGCCGTCGCGGGTGGCGCGGAAGGCGTCGTGCGCGGCGGATCCGCGGGTCAAGGCGGCGGCGACCTCGGCGTCGGGATACGGTTGCCAGAGACCGCGGTCCGGTTTCCCGGGCGAGGTGAG
>JANNAJ010000204.1:0-9461 GCA_031384285.1 Verrucomicrobiota bacterium | reverse complement strand
GTTCGGCGCCGACCACGAGCTGCACCGGGCCGCCCGGCAGGTCGAACAGTTCGCCGAACACCTTGCCGTCGATGGAGAACAACCGGTCCTTGGTGAAGGTGTAGTGGTCGAGCCTGATGGCGTCGAGCACCGCCTGGCTGTTCGCGCGGTTGCCGAACGGGTTGAAGGCCGTGGCCGGGTTGGTGGAGTTGATGGCGGCCTCGAGGCCGGTGCGGCTGATGTCGTTGCCTTGGAGGTTCACACCGTTCTGCGTGGTGTAGAGGGCCGCCGTCTCCCATCCCCAGCTGCTGTCGCCGATCTGGCCCTTGAAGCCGCCGGTGAAGCGGAAGATGTCGTAGTCGATGGAGTCGACGCGCGGCCCGAGCTCGACCGGCCGGTACGCCATCGTGGTGATGGGGATGCCGAACGGGTTGTACGGGTTGCTCGCCGGGATCACGATGCCGTTCGGGCTGGTGAGTGTCGTCTGGTTCGCGAACACGATCGGCGTCGGCGCCAACTGGTTGTAGCTGTACGACTTCGTGTAGAAGGCGTCGGTGAAGAACTTCAAGTGCTCGCCGAACAGGGCATGCTCCGCGTTGCCGAAGATGCTGTAGCGTTCGGAGTCACGGATGGACGGGGTGTACAGCGGGAACGGGAACCGGTCGGTCGTTCCGGTGTAGGCGGAGTAATCCGCGGGGCTCTTGGGCGTGGTGCCCGGCGCGCCGCGATAGACCAAGCCGCCGGCCGGGATGATGTCGGCGGGATCCGCCCCCGCGGAGGTGCGCACGCGGCCCGGGTTGCTGGTGCCCGATGTGTTGTTCGGGTCGCTCAGGTCCGGCAACGAACGGTCCCGGTCGCGGCTGTACAGCGAGTTGGCGCGGTAGTAGGTGCCGCCGATGAGCACCGAGGTCTTCTCGGTCGAGGAACCGAGGATGAAGCTGTAGCGCTGCTCCGCGGCGTCGGTCGAAGTGGTGTTGCCGTAGGACGCGTCGAACTCGGCGCCGTTGAAGTCTTTCTTCAGGATGATGTTGACCACGCCGGCGACCGCATCGGCGCCGTACAGGGAAGAACCGCCGTCCTTGAGCACCTCGATCCGCTCCACCGCCCCGAACGGGATGGCGTTGAGGTCCTGGTTCGCCGTGCGCCGTCCGTTGACGAGCACCAAAGTGCCGCCCGGGATGCCGCGCAACGCGATCGCCGAGGTCCCATCGCCGCCGTTGCCTTGCGAGAGGCCGTAGTTGCCGCCGCCGATCGCCGTTGGCGTCTTGCGGAGGACCTCGTCGATGGTGCGGGCACCGCTGCGTTGGATGGCCTCCGGGGTGATGATGTCGACAGGAGCGGCGGTGACCGTCTCCGCCGTCGGGATCAGCGATCCGGTGACGACCTGTTTCTTCATCTCCGTCGGGGCGGTGCCCGAGGTCGCCTGCGCGAAGAGCGCGGGCGTGGCGATGAGTTGGGCTCCGAGGCCCACGACGAGAGCGCGACGGAAGAGTTCTACGCGTCCCAGTTGGTTGGTGTGGTAGTTCATTTGTTGGCGTCTGCTATCCCGGGCGTGGTTAGAGCGTCCGGAGATTCGTGGCTATAAAACGCTGAAACTCCGGGGTGACAAGCACAATCCTGTCACCAGAACGTCGATCACTGTCGCTTGACGGGATCGATGGCAGGGAGGCGGATGGTGCTGCGGTCCCCTCGTCCCTATCCCGGGTTCAATCTGCCGCAGGTGAGGGAACAGCTCGTTGACGGTTCTTCCCCGGGGCGGCACCGTTTCATCCGGCCGGCGTCTCCTTTGGTGGTTCGGCATCCTCTTGCTGCCGAAACTTGGGAGGAATCCTCTCGATGCCAGAGTTTTCGGCTCAACTGAGGCAACCGGACGGCTGGAAAACAAGGCTCGACACCCCGGTTGCCGTTTCTTAACGTCGGCGTCTCGATTAACGGAATACATTACGGGGCGGCACGAGCTGCCCGACACCGGATCACTATGCAAGAAAAGTCCAAGACCATCGGCGAGTTCAAGACCCACGACAAAGACACCGGTTCGACCGACGTCCAAGTCGCTCTGCTCACGCACCGCATCAACTCGCTCTCCGAACATCTCCAGAAGAACAACAAGGACAACAGCTCGCGCCGCGGCCTCCTCATGATGGTGAGCCAACGCCGCCGGTTGTTGAACTACCTCCAGAAGACGGACGAGGCCCGTTACAAGGCCATCACCGCCAAGCTGAAGCTCCGTAAATGAACTTTCTGAAGCCGGGCCCGGTGCCCGGCTTCGCTTTTTGGCCGGTACGGTCCCACGACGGGACCGGGATTCCGTTCGGGACGCACGCGGCGTCCATCTCCGGCCTTCCAAAAACCCCAAGCTGCGTCGCCAAGTAAACAATCGCCCGGACAGGCCCGGGAAATTTCATTGAGCTACCGCCACGTCCGTATCGAAGGACAGCGGGCGGCGGCTGACTGAAGTTCCTCTGGGCCGACGGGCAAAGTCCGTATATGCCCGAGAAAATCATCATCCCCATCGGCGGCCAGGATCTCATCATCGAGACCGGCCGCTACGCCAAGCAAGCCGACGGTTCCGTGACCGTCCAGCTTGGCGAGACCATCATCCTCACCGCCGCCTGCGCCGCCTCCAAGGCCAAGCCCGGTCAGGAGTTCTTCCCGCTGACCGTCGACTACCGCGAGCGCGCCGCTGCCGCGGGCCGTTATCCCGGTGGATATTTCAAGCGAGAAGGCCGTCCCTCCGAGAAGGAGATCCTGACCTGCCGTCTGACCGACCGGCCCATCCGCCCGTTGTTCCCGAAGGGATACTACTGCGAGGTCCAGGTCCAATCGATCCTGATGTCCGCGGACGGCTCGAACGACGCCGACATCCTCTCGATCCTCGGCGCCAGCGCCGCGCTCACCGTGTCCGACATCCCGTGGGCCGGCCCGCTGGGCGCCCTCCGTGTCGCCCGAGTGAAAGGTGAGTTCGTCGCCAACCCGACCCATGAGCAGCAGGCCGGGTCCGATCTCGACCTCATCTACGTCGGCAACGAGCAGGACGTCGTGATGTACGAGGGCTCGGCCAACGAGATCACCGAGGCCGACTTCATCGCCGCGCTCAAGTTCGCGCACGAGCAGTGCCAGCCGATGATCGCCGCGCAGAAGGAGCTCCAGGCGAAGGCCGGCAAGCCCAAGCGCACCGTCACCGTCACCGTGGTGCCGGAAGAGATCCTCACCGAGGCCAAGGCCCTCGCCGGCGACCGCATCGTGCCCGCTCTCCTCACGCACCAGAAGCTGGCGCGCGAGGCCGCGGTCAAGGGCGTGTTCGACGACGTCGGCGTCAAACTGGTCGCCAAGTTCGGGGCCGACAAGGTCACCGACTTCGTCCTCAAGGACGCCCAGTACTACATCCAGAAGGAAGCCGTCCGCGGCCTCATCCTCGACCACGGCAAGCGCCTCGACGGCCGCGGCCCCGACGCCATCCGGCCGCTGGAGAGCACCGTCGGCATCCTGCCGCGGGCCCACGGCAGCTCGATGTTCCAGCGCGGCGAGACGCAGGCGGTGTGCCTCGCGACCCTCGGCACGAGCGACGACATCCAGAACTTCGATTCCTACACCGGCGGCGAGACGAAGAAGCAGTTCATCCTGCACTACACGTTCCCGAACTTCTCCGTCGGCGAGACCGGTCGCATCATGGGGCCCGGCCGTCGCGAGATCGGCCACGGCGCGCTCGCCGAGCGCAGCGTCCGCCCGATGATCCCGCTCAAGGACTACCCGTACGCCTTGCGCGTCACCTCCGAGATCCTCGAGTCCAACGGCTCCTCGTCGATGGCCTCCGTCTGCGGTGCGACCCTCGCGCTCATGGACGCCGGCGTCCCGATGACCCGCCCGGTCGCCGGCATCAGCATCGGCATCTGCACCGAGTACGCCGCCGACCACTCCATCGCCCGCTACAGCCTGCTCACCGACATCATCGGCTGGGAGGACGCGTTCTGCGACATGGACTGCAAGATCGCCGGCACGACGGACGGCATCACCGGCTTCCAGCTCGACCTCAAGCTCAAGGGCCTCCCGCTCGCGATCATGATCGAGACCATCGAGAAGGCGCGCCTCGCCCGTCTCGAGATCCTCAAGCACATGGCCGCGACGCTGCCCGCGCCGCGCACCGAGCTGAGCAAGTACGCCCCGCGCATCGTGGTGATCAAGATCAACCCCGAGAAGATCGGCGCCCTCATCGGGCCCGGCGGCAAGAACATCAAGCGCCTGGTCGACGAGTCCGGCTGCGAGATCAACATCGAGGACGACGGCACCGTCAAGATCTTCTCCGTCTCCGCCGAAGGCATGGAGATCGCCCGCCAAGCGATCGAAGGCCTCGGTGCCGAGATCGAGATCGGCAAGATCTACAAGGGTCGCGTCGTCACCATCAAGGAGTTCGGCGCGTTCGTCGAGGTGCTGCCCGGCCAGGACGGCTTGGTGCACGTCAGCGAGCTCTCCAACAAGCGGGTGGACCGGGTCGAGGACGTCATCAAGATGGGCGACGAGATCTGGGTCAAATGCCTCGGCGTCGACGAGAAGGGCCGCGTCAAGTTGTCCCGCAAGGCGGCGATGGAAGAGCGCGGCGAGATCGTCGCCAGCGGCGATGCGGCCCCGGCCGAGGGCGGCGAAGCCCGTCGCGAGGGCGGCGGCGAGGCCCGTCCTGAACGGAGCGAGCGCGGCAGCGACCGGGGTGGTCGTGGCGGCGAGCGCAGCAGCGGCGGCGAGCGCGGCGGACGCGAACGCGGCGGAGAACGCGGTGGCGAGCGCGGTGGCGACCGGGGTGGTCGCGGCGGCGAGCGCGGCGGGGACCGCAGCGGCGCGAAGCGCGAAGGCAGCCCCGAAGACAAGGCCGCGGCCGCGTCCAAGGCGGAGCCCGGCAAGGTCTATCGTGCGAAGGTCGTCTCGATCAAGGATTTCGGCGCGTTCGTCGAGTTCTTGCCCGGTTGCGAAGGCCTCGTGCACGTCAGCGAGCTCGCCAACTTCCGCGTGAAGAAGGTCGAGGACATCGTCCAACTCGGCGACGAGATCACCGTCAAGTGCCTCGGTGTCGACGAAAAGAACCGCGTCCGTCTCAGCCGCAAGGCCGCGATGGAAGAGCGCGAACAGCAGGAGAACGGCGGCGGCGCCGCAGCTGCACCGGCTCCGGCTCCTGAGGCTCCGGCTTCCGAAGCCCCGGCGGCCCCGGCGGCGCAGGACTGATCCGTCCTGACACGATCATCAAGAGACGGCGGGCCTTCATCGGCCCGCCGTTTTCTTTTCGTTGTGCTGTGCTGTGATGGAATCTGTCATGGATTATAGGGAACCCTGACCGGACCTCCGGGACCGCGGATGGTCGCGGTCGAAGAGGTCCGTGTCATCGTGTGCGCGTGGATGGGATGGGTGAGCGGAGCGTGTGCCGGAGAAGGTTCGGGGAGCGCGTCACCGCGCCCGGAAGCATTGCCAAGCGCCCTTTGCCCCGAGACGGGCCTGTGGACCGGAAGCCTGTCTTCTCACCCGCAGACCATCTTCTTGGAATGTTCCACACCACATACAGATCGGCGGCCTCGGGGTGTCATCTTGGGTGAACCCGTCGTTCGCACATGGACAAGAACTGCTCCGGCTCCCGTTCCGCCACCGCTTCCCGTTCCCCGCGTCGGCGTCCGCGGTCCCGCTGGCCCCGGTCCGCCGCCATGGCCATCGTAGCGCTCGCTCTTGCATTGTTGCTTCCGCGGCGACACCCCGCCCCGGCCTCGCTCGAACCCGCGACGGCCGCCTCGCGGACCTCCCCAGAAGGCACGCTTCCGCACGGCGCACCTTCCCGACTGGTCCCGGGTGGCCTGGGCGGAAAGTCCGCCGCGAGCGCCGAAGAGATCGTGGGGCGGAAGATCGGGCAGTTCGCGCGGGCCCGCCTGGAGTTGGCGGAGACACTCGCCGCGGGCGCGAAGGTAGGGCTCCAGGATGATGTCCGGCGCTTCTTCGCGGTCGTCGAACGGGGCGATTGGGAGGAGATCGATGCGGCCTTCGCCGCGCTCGCCAAGCGGCATGAAGGCGACCCGCGCTCGCCTGATCTCGACACCGTCTGGCGTGCGGTGCTGGAGACCTATGGCGCGGTGGAGCGGGCCACCTTTGGCCGGCGCAGAAGCTCCTCGATTACGGCAACGGCATCCTCGCTTCGTTGCGGCCGGGCATGGCCTATATCGGGGGCACGGACGCGGGGTGTTTCATCCCGACGTTGCTCAACGAGACCAGCGATGGTGAGCGCCATATCGTGCTGACCCAGAACGCGCTCGCCGACACCACGTACCTCGGTTACCTCCGCCACCTCTACGGCGACCAGATGCAGGTGCCCACGGAAGCTGATTCGAAGAAAGCCATCGACGACTATTTTGCCGAGGCATGGAAACGCCGGCAGCATGACGACAAGTTCCCGGATGAACCGAAGCAGGTCCGGCCGGGCGAAGACATCAGGATGGTCGATGGCAAGATCAACGTCTCGGGGCAGCCCGCCGTGTGGGACATCAACGAGCAGTTCCTGCGCACGTTGCTAGAGAAGAACCCCGACCTCAGGTTCGGCTACGAGGAATCGTTCCCGCTGAAGTCCGTCTACGCCGAGGCGGTCCCGCTCGGGCCGATCACGGAACTGCGCGCGCCGGACGCGAAGGACTCCTTCACCGTGGAGCGCGCCGCTGTGGCACTCGACTATTGGCGCGGCACCACGCGGGAACTGCTCGCCGACGCGGAGGCGTCCGGGTCGCCCGAGGTCCTCAAGACCTACTCGCACACGTTGGTGGCCCAGGCGAACCTGCTCGCGGGGCGCGACCACCCCGCGGAGGCCGAGCAAGCCTATCGGCTCGCCAGCCAACTCTGGCCCACCAACCCGGAAGCGATCGCCTCGCTGGCGCAACTGCTCGATCGCACCGGCCGGACCGCCGAAGCGGAACGCGTCTTCGATGACTTCGTCGCCCGCCATCCGGACCAGCGCGAAGACATGGAAGCCGCCGCGGTCTGGCGCCGGAAGGCCACCGGCCCGGCCGCGACCACGACCTTGGGGCCGTGACGACCGCACGAGCAGGCGGCAGGGGACTCCGAAAGCGATCTCTCGCCGCGGCCGGGCCACGGCCCCGGGCAAAGGCGAGCCCAGGTTATCCCCAAGTTGTTCAGGCTTTGCCTTGACCCGATTTCCCCGGGGCCGCCATCGTTCGCGCTGTGCTTTTGGGCACGCTCCATGTTTGCGCAACTCAAAGGTCTCTTCTCTAACGACATCGGGATCGACCTCGGTACGGCGAACTCGCTCGTCTACGTGCGGGACCAGGGCATCGTGCTCCGGGAGCCGTCCGTGGTCGCCATCCAGGCCGGCACGACCAACGTGCTGGCGGTGGGCGAAGAGGCCAAGCGCATGCTCGGGCGCACCCCGGGCAACATCGTGGCCATCCGTCCGATGAAGGACGGCGTGATCGCGGACTTCGAGATCACCGAAGCGATGCTCCGGCACTTCATCCAGAAGGTGCACCATCGGAAGCTGATCGCCCCGCGCGTCGTCGTGGCGGTGCCCAGCGGCATCACCGAGGTCGAGAAGCGCGCGGTGAAGGACTCGGCCACGCATGCCGGGGCCCGCGAGGTCTACCTCATCGAGCAGCCCATGGCATCGGCCATCGGCGTCGGCCTCCCGGTCCACGAACCGGCCGGCAACATGATCGTGGACATCGGCGGCGGCACCTGCGAGATCGCGGTCATATCGCTCGCCGGCATCGTGTTCAGCCGGAGCGTCCGAGTGGGCGGCGATGAATTCGACGACACGATCGTCGCGCACCTGAAACGTGCACATAATTTGATGATCGGCGAACGCACCGCCGAGGAGATCAAGATCCGTATCGGCTCCGCGGCCCCGCTCGAGCAGGAACTGACCATGGAGGTGAAAGGCCGCGATCTCGCGGCCGGTCTCCCCAAGACGGTCATCGTCCGCTCGGAAGAGATCCGCGAAGCCCTCCAGGAACCGCTTTCCAGCATCCTTGAGTCCGTCCGCATCACCCTGGAACGCTGCCCGCCTGAGCTCTCGTCCGACCTGGTCGACCGAGGCATCATGATGGCGGGCGGTGGCGCCCTGCTCCGCAACATCGACCGGATGATCGCGAAGGAGACGGGACTTCCCGTCCATATCGCCGACGATCCGTTGACCGCGGTCTGCACGGGCACAGGGAGGGTGTTGCAGGAGCTCAGCTTCCTGAAGCGCGTCGCCTCGAGCTCGACGTCCTGATCTCTTCGGCCCCCGCGTTCGCCCCGATCGGATCGGAGCGAACTTTGTCCAAACGCGCACATCATCTGGCGATCGGCACCGTGGCGGTGCTGGCTTTGGTCGTCTTGAACCTGCCCCCGGTGACGGCGGGCCGGGTCAAGCTGGCTTTCGCCGGGCTGTTCCTGCCCCTTTTCGGCGTCGCAGGCAGCGGCCAGTCCTTCGTTGATCGCGCCAGCTACGCGCTGCTCACCCGTTCCACGCTCATCTCGGAGGTCGAGCGTCTGCGGAAGGAGAACGCCGACCTCCGCCTCGCGGCGCTCCAGGCCCAAGGCGCGCTCGCCGAGAACGCCCGTCTCCGGGCCTCGCTCGGCTGGACGCCCAAGGCGCCGTGGAAGCGTCGCGCCGCCCGCGTCGTCGGACGCGAGCCGACGACGTTCTGGCGCAACGTCACGATCGACGTCGGCGCGCGCGACGGGATGCAGGTCAACCAAGCGGTGCTCACCGGCGACGGTCTTGTCGGGCGCATCCGCGAGGTCGGCCCCACGCAGAGCCAGGTCGCGCTCATCGGAGACCCCGATTGCGGCGTGTCGGTCATCATCGCCGAGACGCGCGACAACGCGGTGATCCAGGAGGCCCGCTCGGCCGCGATCGGCGACGGCTACGTCACGCTGCGCACGCTCCAGAACAGCCCGGACATCCTCGCCGGCCATTGGGTGCTCACCAGCGGCCTCGGCGGCGTCTTCCCGCGCGAC
This sequence comes from Verrucomicrobiota bacterium, assembly GCA_031384285.1. Taxonomy (GTDB): domain Bacteria; phylum Verrucomicrobiota; class Verrucomicrobiia; order Limisphaerales; family UBA9464; genus CAIVQB01. The sequence goes on along the minus strand of JANNAJ010000204.1, from coordinate 506 downwards.
ATCCCGGTAGGCCGCATCGTCGACACCCGTGCGGTCGATGGCGGTCTCTACACCGAGGCCCGCGTCAAACTCGCCGCGAATCTCAACCGGCTGGAAGAAGTCTGGGTCCTCACGCCATGAAACGGACGACGATGGACATCAGGTCGAGGACGAAGGAAGGCCGCCAAGCCACCTCCGTCGTCTCCCGGTCCGGCATCCGACCGGGTGCCTTTTCCGCATGAACTGGTTGCCGAACACTCTCCTGTTCTTCGCCGCATGGCTGGCGGTGTTCGCGCAGACGCAGTTCGCGCCGGTCGCGGGCCTGCTCGGCGCGCCGCTGAGCATCGTGCCGGCGCTGGTCGTGTATGCCGCCTTGACGAGCAACATCGCCGTGATGACCGGCCTGGTGCTGTTCGCCGGGCTGGCGCTCGATTCGCTCTCCGCGAACCGGCTCGGCGTGAGCCTGCCCCCGCTCTTCGTCGTCGGGCTCCTGGTCCACGCCCGCCAGCATCTCATCCTGCGCGACC
>JANNAJ010000203.1:0-1547 GCA_031384285.1 Verrucomicrobiota bacterium | reverse complement strand
GTGGTCACAAAACGTGAACACCATCCCGACCGGGAATCTGGCGTTCCATCTAGGCGGCGTGACGGGCCTGCCCTCCGATTACTCCGGCTGGACCGATGGCGGGGCCGCCGTGCCGTTGAACGCCTGGAGCCATGTCGTGCTGACTTATCAGGCCGGTCAGGCTCGGGTTCACCTCAACGGCGTGTTGGTCCGGAGCTTCGACAATCTGGGCGGCGCGCTCCGGCAAACCACGGGGCCGCTGAAGCTCGGCTCCCGGTCGGACCCCATCGTCCAAGTCTTCCCCACCTCCCGCTTCAACGGCCGTATCGATGAGTTCAGCTTCTACGGACGCGCGTTGACCGCCAGCGAGGTCGCCTCGGTCTTCCAGGCCGGGGCCTCGGGCAAGTGCGCCCAGCCCGTCCAACCTTCGCCGGTCGCCATCGTGACCCAACCGGCCAGCAAGACCGTTCTCTGGGGCACGGAAGCCACCTTCAGCGTGGCGGCCACCGGGACCGCGCCGCTCACCTACCAATGGCGCTTCAAGGGCGCGGACATCCCGGGGGCCACCGGCCCGCAGCTCTTCGTCGGCGCGGTCGGCAAGGTCTCAGCCGGTGATTACTCCGTCACGGTGTGCAACCCGGTCGGCTGCGTGACCAGCGCCCCGGCCACGCTCACGGTGACGCCCGGGCCCGCCATCATCCGCGCCATCAACAGCACGACCAAGGCACCGGAGATCCTGAGCGTGCCGATCGTGCTCGAAGCCAACGGCGTCGAGAACGCGGTGAGCTTCACCCTGCGCTTCGACCCGGAGCAGTTGGCCTACCAGGGGGCCTCGCGCAGCGGCGCGGGTGCTTCGCAGTTGTTGATCAACGACTCACGGGCCGACGAGGGCCTGCTCGGCGTGGTCCTGGCCCTGCCGGCCGGCGGCAAGTTCCCCGAAGGCGTGCATGAGCTGCTCCGCCTGAACTTCCGGCCCGAACCCGCGCTCGCCGACAGCACGCGCGCGCTGCAGTTCACCGACGATCTGACCCTGCGCCAACTCGCCGCCGCCGACGCGAAGAGTCTGGGGTCCGGGTGGGTGGACGGCTACGCGCGCGTCATCGCCGCGGATTACGAGGGCGACGTGAGCCCGGCACCCGGCGGCGACAAGCAGGTGACCGTGACGGATTGGGTGCTGATCGGCCGCTATGTCGCCGGTCTGGAAGGTGTCCCGACCGGTTCCGCGTTCCAGCGGGCCGATTGCGCCCCGCTCTCCGCCGGCGGCAACGGCCGGTTGACCGTGGCGGATTGGGTCCAGGCCGGCCGCTTCGCCGTGGGCTTGGATCCGGTTCGGTCCGCGGGCGGCCCGCTCAACCCCACCACGCCCCCGGTGCCGCCGACCCGCGGTGGCCCGCTGCCGCACGCGCTGGAGAACCGCGCGGTCAGCTTGAGCGAAAAGACCTCCCAGTCTGGCGAAGCCAAGGAGATCGTGGTGCAACTCGCCGCCACCGGCGACGAGAACGCCTTGGCTTTCAGCGTGAGCTACGACCCCGCCGCGCTGCGTTTCCTCGGTGCCTCCATCGGTGCGG